>NZ_JBYSVC010000076.1:0-11637 GCF_057922285.1 Leptothrix toolikensis (SeqCode) | reverse complement strand
ATGCAGCGGCTCATCTCTTGCATCGAGATCAGCGGGCCGACTTCCTTGGGCATGACGACGCGCTTTTCTTCTTCGTAGCGTGACGTGTTCTTGCCGTAGCCGACTGCGATGTCTTGCAACTGACACTCGCCGCCTTGATCACAAATCGGGCAATCGAGCGGGTGGTTGATGAGGAGAAACTCCATCACCGACTGCTGCGCCTTGATCGCCTTGTCGCTTTGGGTGCGCACGATCATGCCCTGCGTCACCGGCGTGGCACAGGCCGGCATCGGCTTGGGGGCCTTCTCAATATCGACCAAGCACATGCGGCAATTGGCGGCGATCGAGAGCTTCTTGTGGTAGCAGAAATGCGGAATGTGGCAACCCGCCTTCTCAGCCGCATGCATCACCATGCTGCCGGGAGGCACTTGGACCTTGCGGCCGTTGAGTTCGATTTCAACCATCTTTGTGCGCCAGGTTCGACTTCAGACGTAAGCGGGGAGCGGGCAAGTCTTGTGTTCGATGTGGTACACGAACTCATGCCGGTAATGCTTGATCATGGCCCGCACCGGCATGGCCGCTGCGTCGCCAAGCGCACAGATGGTGCGCCCCATGATGTTCTCGGCCACGTTGTCGAGCAGCTCCAGATCTTCAGCGCGACCTTGGCCGTGCTCGATGCGATTCACCAGCCGCCACAGCCAGCCCGTGCCTTCGCGGCAAGGGGTGCATTGACCACAGGATTCGTGTGCGTAGAAATACGACAACCGCAGCAAGCTCTTGACCATGCAGCGGGTTTCATCCATGACGATGACCGCACCCGAACCCAGCATCGAGCCGGCCTTGGCAATCGAGTCATAGTCCATCGTGCAAGCCATCATGATGTCGGCCGGCAGCACCGGCGACGACGAGCCGCCAGGGATCACAGCCTTAAGCTTTTTGCCGCCCTTGACGCCCCCGGCCAAGGCCAGCAGATCGGCAAAGGAGGTGCCCATCGGCACTTCATAGTTACCCGGCAGCTCGACATCACCGACCATCGAGAAAATCTTGGTGCCGCCGTTGTTCGGCTTGCCCGACTCTAGGTAGGCCTGACCACCGTTGCGGATGATCCAGGGCACCGCCGCGAAGGTTTCAGTGTTGTTGATGGTGGAGGGCTTGCCGTAGACGCCAAAGCTGGCCGGAAACGGCGGCTTGAAGCGCGGCTGGCCCTTTTTGCCTTCAATCGACTCGATCAGGGCGGTTTCTTCGCCGCAGATGTAGGCCCCAAAACCGTGGTGCGCATGCAGCTGAAAACTGTGACTGCTGCCGAGGATGTTGTCGCCCAGATAGCCCGCCGCGCGCGCTTCTTCCAAAGCGGCTTCGAACTGGTCATAGACCTCGAAAATCTCGCCGTGGATGTAGTTGTAGCCCACCGAAATACCCATCGCGTAGGCCGCGATGATCATGCCTTCGATGACGCTATGCGGGTTGAAACGCAGGATGTCGCGGTCCTTGCACGTGCCCGGCTCACCTTCGTCCGAATTGCAGACCAAGTACTTTTGCACCGGCAAAGCACGCGGCATAAAGCTCCACTTGAGGCCGGTCGGGAAACCCGCCCCGCCCCGACCCCGCAGACCGGAGGTCTTGACCTCGGCAATGACCTGCTCAGGACTCCAGCCCGTGCCATCTTGGGCCAGCATCTTGCGCACAGCCTGATAACCGCCCCGGGCTTCGTAATCGTGCAGATGCCAATTGCGACCATTCAGCCCAGCAACAATCTGGGGCTTGATGTGCCGGTCATGGAAACAGGTTTCCAGACCTGTGGCTTGAAACTTGGAAAGGTCCAACATCATCGTGCTCAACTCCGTCTGTGCCGTCTTTGCCGTTGCGGTGGGGCTCAAGCGCCCTGCCCGGCATGGGCCTGCAAGGTTTCAACCAGCTCATCGAGACGGTCGTTGCTCATGAAGCTGAGCATCTGACGGTCATTGACCAGCATCACCGGCGCATCGGCGCAGGCACCCAAACATTCGCACTGCTGCAAAGTGATGAGTCCATCCTTGGTCGTACCGCCCACCTCAACGCCGAGCTTGGTACACAAGTGATCCAACGCGGCTTGACCGTTACGCAACTGGCAGGGCAGATTGGTGCAGACGTTGAGCTTGAACGTGCCCACCGGCTGCTGGTTGTACATGTTGTAGAAGGTCGTGACCTCATGCACCGCGATCACAGGCATGCCCAAATAAGCGGCGACGCCCTGCTCGACCTCGGGTGAAACCCAGCCGCGCTCTTGTTGGGCAAGGGCCAAACAAGCCATCACAGCGGACTGCGGCTGATCAGCCGGATATTTGGCAACTTCACGCGCAAAACGCGCCAGGGTGGCTTCACTGAACATGGTGGGTGCAGTCGGGTTCGGGTGCGGCGACATGGGATTCAACGGTCAATCTCACCGAACACGATGTCCATCGTGCCGATGATGGCCACGGCGTCAGCAATCATGTGGCCGCGTGACATTTCATCCAGCGCCGCCAGATGCACAAAGCCCGGCGCACGGATCTTCATGCGGTACGGCTTGTTGGCCCCATCACTGACGAGATAGATGCCGAACTCGCCCTTCGGGTGCTCGACCGCCGCGTAGGCTTCGCCTTCGGGAACGTGAAAACCTTCAGAGAAGAGCTTGAAGTGATGGATCAACGCTTCCATCGAGGTCTTCATGCCTTCGCGCGACGGCGGTGCCACCTTGTGGTTGTCGGTGATGACCGGGCCGGGGTTGACGCGCAGCCAATCGACGCACTGTTTGATGATGCGATTCGACTGACGCAACTCTTCGACACGCACCAAATAGCGGTCGTAGGTGTCGCCGTTCACGCCCACCGGGATGTCGAAATCCATGCGGTCATAAACATCGTAGGGCTGCTTCTTGCGCAGATCCCATTCGATGCCCGAGCCACGCAACATGGCCCCCGAAAGGCCCATGTTCAAGGCGCGTTCAGGCTCAACCACACCGATACCGACCGTGCGCTGCTTCCAGATACGGTTCTCGGTCAAGAGCACTTCGTACTCATCGACCAAAGGCGGGAAACGCTGGGTGAAATCGTCGATGAAATCGAGCAGCGAGCCTTGGCGGTTCTCGTTGAGCTTGGCAATCGCCTTGGCGTTACGCACCCGGCTGGCTTGGTACTGCGGCATGGTGTCCGGCAGATCACGATAGACACCACCGGGACGGAAATAAGCCGCGTGCATCCGCGCACCCGACACGGCCTCGTACATGTCGAACAGATCTTCCCGCTCGCGGAAGCAGTAGATCAGGATGTTCATGGCACCACAGTCCATGCCGTGAGCGCCCAACCAAAGCAGATGGTTCAGCAAGCGCGTGATCTCGGCAAACATCACGCGGATGTACTGCGCACGCACGGGCACATCGACCCCCAGCAGCTTCTCGACCGCTAAGCAGTACGCGTGCTCGTTGCACATCATCGAGACGTAATCAAGCCGGTCCATGTAGGGCAGCGACTGGATGTACGTCTTGGTTTCGGCCAACTTTTCGGTGGCACGGTGCAACAGGCCGATGTGTGGATCGGCGCGCTGAATCACTTCGCCATCGAGCTCCAGCACCAGCCGTAGCACGCCGTGCGCCGCTGGATGTTGCGGACCGAAGTTGAGGGTGTAATTCTTGATCTCAGCCATGACTCGATGCCTCAGTGAAGACCACCGTAGTTGTCCTCCCGGATGATCCGGGGCGTAATCTCACGGGTCTCGATTGACACCGGCTGGTAAATGACGCGTTTTTGTTCCGGGTCATAGCGCATTTCGACATGCCCCGTGACTGGGAAATCCTTGCGCATCGGATACCCAATGAAACCGTAGTCTGTCAGGATGCGCCGCAAATCCTCGTGACCTTCGAAAATAATGCCGTACATATCGAAGGCTTCACGCTCAAACCAATTTGCAGCATTCCAAATGGAATTGACCGACGGGATGCGCGGAAAATCATTGTCTTCGCAGAAGACTTTCAAACGCAGACGCCAGTTGTGCCGCAGAGAAAGCAGATGCAGGACCACGCAATAACGTGGCCCTTCCCACACTTGATCTTTGTAGGTGCTGTAGTCAACGCCACACAAATCAATCAATTGCTCAAAAGCCAGCTCATGGTCTTCTTGCAAAACCAACGCTGTGGTCTGGTAATCCTCAGCACTGACCGTGATCGTGATCTCACCGCGCGCGCAAACTTGCTTCACGATCCGATCACCGAGCACGTTTTCAAGGGCCGCCAGCAGGTTTTGGAGTTTTTGAGTCATGCCGCTATTCCCTCAACTCAACGAGCAATGGTGTTTTCACGTCGGATCTTGGCTTGCAATTGCAAAATGCCATAGAGCAACGCTTCCGCCGTGGGCGGACAACCCGGGACATACACATCCACCGGCACAATCCGATCACAACCCCGCACCACCGAATAGCTGTAGTGGTAATAACCACCGCCATTGGCACACGACCCCATCGACAAAACCCAACGCGGCTCAGCCATCTGGTCGTACACCTTGCGCAAGGCCGGAGCCATCTTGTTGCACAAGGTGCCCGCCACAATCATCAAGTCACTTTGACGTGGGCTAGGCCGAAAAAGCATGCCGAAGCGATCAATGTCGTAGCGCGCAGCACCTGCATGCATCATCTCGACAGCACAGCATGCCAAACCAAAGGTCATGGGCCACAACGAACCGGTCTTGGACCAATTGATCAGCGTATCAACACTTGTTGTGACAAAGCCTTCCTTGAGAATGCCTTCAATACCCATTGCTTATCCTGTTATCCAGAGCCGAACAGAGAGTCAAGAAAGGATCATTCCCAATCCAGCGCCCCTTTTTTCCATTCGTAGATAAATCCCACGACCAGAATACTCAGGAAAACCATCATGGCCCAAAAACCCGTCGCACCAATTTCCTTGAGAGAAACCGCCCAAGGAAAGAGAAAGGCAATTTCAAGATCAAAAAGAATGAAGAGAATAGCCACAAGATAGTAGCGCACATCAAACTTCATTCGAGCATCTTCAAAAGCCTCGAAACCACATTCGTAGGGAGAGTTTTTCTGCGCGTCAGGCCGTTGCGGCCCAAGCAGAAAACCCAAAATTTGGGGAGCAATGCCAACCCCAACACCCACCAAAATAAAGAGAAGAACAGGAAGGTACTGGTCGAGACCCATGATCACAAACGACTCTCCGTGCCAAATCAGACAGCAAAAAGCGCGCCTGCATCAGTTGTCTATTCTGACATAACTGCACAAAGAGCGCGCCGCGTACTTTCCCCAATACTCAAACGAACAGTTTATTGCATCAACTGAGTATTGTCTTTATTTTTGGTGCCGACGGCGAGACTCGAACTCGCACAGCTTTCGCCACTACCCCCTCAAGATAGCGTGTCTACCAATTTCACCACGTCGGCACAAATTTTTAAGGCTGCTATTTCTTGCTGATCTTTTGCATTGATCATCAGAAGTTTGCAGCCGCGCATTCTATAACGAATTTATTGATTTTTCAAAAAAATCTCTAAATTCGCACACCAAAGACGCTCACCGACCCGGGATTTGTGCGGGGGCCTGAGGGCTCACCACATCCATGCTTGCAGCGGCAGCGCCGGCGGAAGCCGAAGAAGCGGCCGGGCGCACCTGTACGGCGCGATCCAACACAGTTTCAGCCGTAGGAGCACCGCGCTGGTGCCCGAAGTAGGCCAAAACCAAGGTCGCGATAAAAAACAGGGTGGCACTAACCGCCGTTGTCCGCGACAGGAAGTTGGCACTACCCGTCGCACCAAACAGGCTGCCAGACGTACCACTGCCGAAAGCGGCCCCCATGTCGGCACCTTTGCCGTGCTGGATCAGGACCAAGCCAATCATGGTCACGGCAGAAAGGATCTGGAGGGCCAGAACCAAATTCATCACGATATGCATCAGATGGGACTCCTCAGGAAAAGATGCAGAAAAATCAGGCTGCGGCCCGAACAATGGCCAAGAAATCAGCCGCTTTGAGCGCCGCGCCGCCAATCAAACCGCCATCAATGTCGGGCTGAGAGAACAGCACGGCGGCGTTATCCGGCTTGACACTTCCGCCATACAACAAAGTCATCTCTGCCGCGCAAGCAGTCGCAGCAGCAAGTTGTGAGCGCAACACCGCATGAACCGCTTGAGCCTGCTCAAGCGTCGCGGTCAACCCGGTACCAATCGCCCATACAGGCTCATACGCCACCACGATTTCGCCGATGCACGGCCCGAGGGCGTGAATCACCACCGAGAGCTGGCGCTTCACCACCGCATCGGTTTCACCCGCTTGGCGCTGCGCCAGCGTTTCACCCACACAGACGATCGGCGTGATACCACGTGCCAAAGCGGCCTTGGCTTTATCGGCCACGATCTGATCGCTTTCGCCGTGGTAAGCGCGACGCTCCGAGTGGCCCACGATGGCGTAGCGGCAACCGAACTCCACCAGCATGGCGGCCGAAACCTCTCCGGTGTAAGCCCCTTGCTCGTGCGCCGATACATCTTGCGCGCCCCACGCCAAGCCAGAGTTGGCCAAGGTCACGGCCACTTCGGACAAATAGGGGAACGGCACGCATACCGCCGCTTCAACACCCAAGGGGCGAGCAGCCAAGATGTCTTGCAGCAACTCCGCATTGGCTGCGTGATTGCCGTGCATTTTCCAGTTACCAACGACGAGTTTGCTGCGAGCTTGGCTCATGACGATTCCTTGTCTCTTGTCTTGTGTTCTGTTCTGTTTTCACCAAGCCAGCACGATCTTGCCGATATGCTGACCACTTTCCATCAGGGCATGCGCCTCAGCCACCTCAGCGGCGGGCAGCACCGCGTGGATCACAGGCCGTATGCGCCCCGAGGCGATGAGTGGCCAGACCCGCGCCTTGAGCGCTTGGGCCATGGCCGCCTTGAACATCACCGAACGCGCGCGCAAGGCGGACCCCGTGATCACCAAGCGTCGCCGCAGGATCAGGCCAGCATCAAGGGTAGCTTTGGCGCCACCCTGCACGGCAATGATCACCAGCCGACCATCTTCGGCCAAGCAGCGCAGTTCACGCGCCACATAGTCGCCCGCCACCATGTCGAGAATCACGTCCGCGCCGCGCCCTTGCGTGAGACGCAGCACCTCGGCACTGAAATCCTGTTCGCGGTAGGCGATGGCGTGATCTGCACCCAAACGCAACGCTGCCGCACACTTGGTGGCGCTGCCCGCCGTCACGATCACCGTGGCACCCAAAGCTTTGGCCACTTGGATGGCCATGACGCCGATACCGCTGGTGCCGCCTTGAATCAGCAGGGTCTCCCCCGCTTTCAAGCCAGCCCGGTCCACCACATTCGACCAGACGGTAAACAACACCTCGGGCAGACTGGCCGCCTCGATGTCGGAGAGGCCCTGCGGCACCGGCAAGCACTGCCCGATAGGAGCCGTACATGCTTGGGCATATCCGCCGCCGGACACCAAGGCGCAGACACGCTGCCCAACCGCCAAACCAGCAGCGGCCAGTTCATCGAGGCTATCCGGATGGACGGCCTCAATCACCCCGGCCACATCCAGACCTGGCAAATCACTGGCCCCTGGCGGTGGCGGATAGAGGCCCTTGCGTTGCAAGACATCGGGCCGATTCACACCACTGGCCGCCACACGGATCAACACCTCGCCCAGCGCCGGGATGGGCACGGGGCGATGCACCAAGCGCAGCTCAGCAGCTGCACCGGGTTGGCTGATCTCGATGGCTTGCATGACCAAGGACGGCGGCAGGATGGCTGTGCTTACTGCCGCTCTTACTGCTGTTGCTGTTGTTGCTGCGCTTGGGTGTCGTCACCGGCACCTTGTTCAGCAACCACAGCCACCGCTTCACCCGACGATTCGGGGCGGTGATCACGCTCACCACGCTCTTGACGCGGCGGGCGATCACCCCGTTCACGACGCGGACCACGGTCACCACCACGATCACCATAACCACCACCGTCACGGTCGCGACGCGGCGGGCGGTCTTCGCTGACAGCTTCCATACCTTCAGGGCGTTCGATCAGCGCCTTCATCGACAGCTTGATGCGACCCTTGTCGTCGGTCTCCAGCACCTTGACCTTGATGATCTGGCCTTCGGTCAGGAAGTCGGTGACTTTCTCGACGCGTTGATGCGCGATTTGGCTGATGTGCAGCAGGCCATCCTTGCCAGGCAGCACGTTGACCAAGGCACCGAATTCGAGGATCTTGACCACCGGGCCTTCGTAGACCTTACCGATTTCGGCTTCAGCCGTGATGTCAGCGATGCGCTTTTTGGCGATTTCCGCCTTATCTGCATCAGCCGAGGCGATGGTGATGGTGCCGTCTTCACCGATGTCGATATGACAGCCGGTTTCTTCGGTCAGCGCACGGATCACCGAGCCACCCTTGCCGATCACGTCACGGATCTTTTCCGGATTGATCTTCATGGTGTACAGACGCGGTGCAAATTCGGACACTTCCGTGTTGGCACCGGCCACCGCTGTGGTCATCTTTTCCAGGATGTGCAAACGCGCTTCCTTGGCTTGAGCCAGCGCAACTTGCATGATTTCCTTGGTGATGCCTTGGATCTTGATGTCCATTTGCAAGGCGGTGATACCACCCGTGGTACCGGCCACCTTGAAGTCCATGTCGCCCAGGTGATCTTCGTCACCCAAGATGTCGGTCAGCACCGCAAAGCGGTTGCCTTCCTTGATCAGGCCCATGGCGATACCGGCCACGTGGGCCTTCATCGGCACACCAGCATCCATCATGGCCAAGCAGCCACCGCAGACCGAAGCCATCGAGGACGAACCGTTCGATTCGGTGATCTCAGAGACCACGCGCACGGTGTAGGCAAAGTCTTCACGGTTCGGCAACAACGGCACCAGCGCGCGCTTGGCCAAACGACCGTGGCCGACTTCGCGGCGCTTGGGCGTGCCCATGCGGCCGGTTTCGCCGGTGGCAAACGGCGGCATGTTGTAGTGGAACAAGAACTTGTCTTGGAACTCACCGGCCAGCGCGTCGATCTTTTGCGCGTCTTGGTCGGTACCGAGGGTGGCGATCACCAGCGCTTGGGTTTCACCCCGGGTGAACAGCGCCGAGCCGTGGGTACGCGGCAGGACGCCGGTACGGATTTCGATCGGACGCACGGTGCGGGTATCGCGACCGTCGATACGCGGCTCACCCGACAAGATCTGACCGCGCACGGTAGCGGCTTCGAGTTCGAACAGCAGGCTTTCGACCTTGACGTCGTCAAAGCTCACGCCATCAGCCGTCAAAGCCGACTTGATGTCGGCGTAAGCCGCACGGCAAGCGTGGGTACGGGCTTGCTTGGAACGGATCTGGTAGGCGGCCCGGATCTTTTCTTCGCCCAGCGCCTTGACCTTAGCGATCAGGTCTTCGTCCTTGGCCGGAGCTTGCCAATCCCAAGCGGGCTTACCAGCGTCGCGCACCAGTTCTTTGATCGCGTCGATGACGACCTTGCCTTGTTCGTGACCGAACACCACAGCGCCCAGCATCACATCTTCCGGCAACTGGTCGGCTTCGGATTCCACCATCAACACGGCGGCTTCGGTACCGGCCACCACCAAGTCCATCTTGGATTGGCTGAGTTGGGTCGGGCCCGGATTGAGGACGTATTCACCGTTGATGTAGCCCACGCGCGCACCGGCGATCGGGCCGTTGAACGGGATGCCCGAGATGGCCAGCGCAGCGCTGGAGCCGATCAAGGCGGCGATGTCGGCCGAGACTTCCGGATTCAACGACATCACATGCACCACGACTTGGACTTCGTTGTAGAAGCCTTCGGGGAACAGCGGGCGCAGCGGGCGGTCGATCAGGCGGCTGGTCAGCACTTCGAGTTCGGAAGGCTTGGCTTCACGCTTGAAGAAGCTGCCCGGGATGCGGCCGGCAGCGTAGGTCTTTTCGATGTAATCGACCGTCAGGGGGAAGAAGTCCTGGCCCGGCTTGGCGTTCTTGGCACCGACCACGGTGGCGAGCACCACGGTGTCGTCCATGCTGACCAGCACGGCACCGCCCGCTTGACGCGAGATTTCGCCGGTTTCCAGCGTGACGGTGTGTTGACCCCATTGGAAGGTCTTCGAGACTTTATTGAACATGCTCATGCGTTTTTCCTTTGCCGCGTGACGCGGCTGGTTGCATCCAAACGGTGGGATGCGACACCCGGAGTCGGTTCATGGGCGCAATGCCATTCCAGCGAAGCACCGCAGCTCTGGGGCCACGGAACGCCGATGGAATGACACAGCAGCGCGATCAAAGACCGAAGCTCCACCATCCACAAAACCAACACAAAGAGCCCGTCCTGGAAACTGACGTCCAGACAGGCTCTTCATGGGAGCGTACGTAACAAGTACGTGACGCGAATTACTTACGCAGGCCCAGGGTCTGGATCAGCGCGGTGTAACGACCCGCATCGCGGCTCTTGAGATAGTCAAGCAGCTTACGGCGACGGCTCACCATCCGCAGCAGGCCACGACGACCGTGATGGTCTTTCATGTGTGCTTTGAAATGGGGGGTGAGGTGGTTGATGCGCGCAGTCAGCAGAGCGACTTGCACTTCAGGGGAACCTGTGTCGCCAACGCCACGTGCATGGGCGGCAACAACTTCAGCAGTATTGATGTCGGACATCTTGATTTCCAATAACGATGGAAACCGCGTCGCAGTCCAGCGCGCTTGGGCGTGTCTGCCGACGGTTTCCGGGTTGACTTGCGGTCACAGGTGAAACCGACCCGTGCCGTGTGGGCTTCTCGAACCCGGGCCTTGAGCCAAAGAGCTCACGACCCGGGCGCGAAGCCCGGGATTATAGGCTTACAGCGGGCGGATGTTGGCCGCTTGCAGACCCTTGGGGCCTTGCTTGGTTTCGAATTCCACGCGTTGGTTTTCTTGCAGGCTGCGGAAACCGCCGCTGTTGCGGATTTCGCTATGGTGAGCGAACAGGTCCTTGCTGCCGTCTTCCGGTGTGATGAAGCCGAAGCCCTTGCCGTCGTCAAACCACTTAACGATGCCGACTTGTGTTTGCGTACTCATGGATGATGTTCCTTGGAGTGTTGATTGAAAAAAGAAAAAACCACCCTGCCAGCGTTGAAGCCAACAGGAACAGAGACACTCAAGAAACGTCAAACCGGGGAAATTCCACCTGAGCCGACCACGCAAGAGAACAAAAGCACACTGGCGAAGTGGGTAAAAGAGCAAGACCTTGAAAAAAACGGCCTTGTGTATGTCTGCGGCGCGGAGTGTAGCGCACTCTTGCCTCGGGTGAGGTGATAGATTCACCGACCCAAGCATTGCTCCCACCCAAGAAAGACCCTGATGGCTATCCAATGGTTTCCCGGTCACATGCATTTGACCCAGAAAGCCATCACCGAACGGCTCAAGGATGGCATCGATGTCGTCATCGAACTGCTCGATGCTCGGCTGCCTGGCTCCAGTGCCAATCCACTGCTCGCTCGCCTCGGCCAAGGCCGACCGGCCTTGAAGATCCTCAACAAACAAGATCTGGCCGACCCCATCCAGACCGAAGCTTGGCTGGCGCATTACAACGCTTTGCCTCAAACCCAAGCCTTGGCGCTCGACGCCAGCGTCACTGCGCCCGCGCAGCGCCTGATCGCAGCTTGCCGAGCCTTGGCCCCGTTGCGCGGCGGCATGGCCAAGCCGATGCG
>NZ_JBYSVC010000075.1:0-11936 GCF_057922285.1 Leptothrix toolikensis (SeqCode) | reverse complement strand
TCTCGGTCACCGTGTAGGTGCCGGGGCGCAAGCCGGTAAAGCTGTACGAACCATCCGCCGCTGTCGTCGTCGGCTGATTCACCAACACGCCCAGATCGTTCGTACCCGTCAACGTCACCGTCACGCCGGGCAGACCGACATCGCCGCCCGCTGGGGCCGGATCGAAGACGCCGTTGTTGTTCGCGTCTTGGTAGACCCGACCCGACAAGCTGGAAGCTGGGGCGCGGGTGAAGTCGTAATTGCTGCCGGCTGTGACCATGCCGGTCAGGCTGATGGCGCTGGTTTGCAAGGCCGCACCGGCTGAAGCGATACCCCCGCCCACACCACCGGCTGTGCCCACCAAGGCCTGCGCGGCCATGCTGGTGGCAGCAGCAGGGCCGCTGGCGACGTAGCTCAAGGCATAGCTGCCCTCAGGCAGAGGGGCAAAACTGTATCGCCCCAGCGCATCGCTCAGGGCGGTACGTGTCAAAGCCAGACCGTTCAGATCGGTGCCGCTGAGCGTGACCGTCAAACCCGCCAAGCCCACATCGCCCGCGTTGAACACCCCGTCACCGGCCAGATCGGTGTAGAGCCGCCCGGCCAGACTGCGCTCGGCGGGCAGCTCGGCAAAATTGAAGCTGGTGCCCGCTTGATTGCCTTGGACGCTGATGCCGGTCACGGCCGAAGGTGTCAAGCTCACAGGCGTGGCCAAACCCGGCGTCGTCACGCCGGTACCGGGCACGGTCTTGCCGCTCACGGTACTCACACCGTTCAGCAAGGGCTGGCTCAGCTCCGTCAGCGCGTAGGTGCCGGGGCGCAAGGTGGTGAAGCGATAACTGCCGTCGGCCGCCGTAGGCACGGTTTGGTTGATCAGATTGCCCAGATCGTCGGTGCCGGTGAGCTGGATCGACACCCCGGCCAGCGGTGTATCGCTGGCTTGCAACACGCCGTCGTTGTTGCGATCAGCAAACACCGCCCCGGCCAAACTGGCGGGCAGGATCTCGCCGAAATAAAAACCCGCAGCGTTCTGGCCGCCGACCAAAGCGATGGCGCTGATCACCGAGGGCGTCACGCTGACCGGCGTGGCGGTGCCAACCGTGCCGATAACAAGGGCACCCAAGGTACCCGGCGTGGTGCGGCCCGAGAGGGTCAGCACACCGCCCAACACCGGCTGCACCGGCTGGCGCACAGCATACGTGCCGTCGGCCAGATCCAAGAAGGTGTAATTGCCGAGCGAGTCGGTCACGGTCGAGGCCAGCGGGGCCAGCGTCAAACCATCCAGCAACTCGATGGTCTGAGCGGCGATGCCCGGCTCGGTCAGGGCCGGCACACCGTCGTTGTTGTCGTCACGGAAAACTTTGCCGGAGATCGAATTGCGCGCGCTGATCTGCAAGGTCGCGTTGGCGGGCAAGGGGTTGTTGCCAGCGTTGGTCTGGAGCGTTCCGGCTGGAATGAGGTTGTTGTAGCTCCCCGCTGCTGCGCTGGTCACGTTGGCGATCACCACGCAGCCGCCCGCAGGGATGCTGGTGTTCAAAGGCACGCGCACCCGATTCGGAGCGGCCAAGGTCACGGCACCGACACAACGTGGCAAGACATCCGGCGTCGTGGTGTCGAGCGCTGGCGCGCCCAAAGCCAGCGCCGCTGGGGACGTCGGCAGGCTGTCATCCATGTTGGCGCTGAGCGTCAAAGCGGTCGGGTTGCTGTTGCCGAGCACGATGCGCAGCTTGGCCACACCGTTGGCGGCGATCTGCACCGGCAAGAACTCTTTGCCCAAAGTCGGCAGGTTGAAGGTGCTGAAACTGGCGCTGACCGGCTGCAAGTTGCTCACGCCTTCGTTGGACTGCACCGCGCCAGCTGGCAAGGTGTTGGTGTAGGTGCCAGGCACGTTACTCAAGACATCAACCGACACCGTGCAGCTACCCGATACCAAGCCGACGGCAGCGGGAATCGTGGCCCCGCTCAAGCGAATCGAGCTGGACCCGGCGCTGGCACTGACCAAACCACCGACACAGGTGGTGGCCGCGTTGGGCACCAAAGCCACCGAAACTTGTGAGGGCAGCACATCCGTCAGGGCCACGGCCGTCAGCGGGATGCTGTTCGGGTTGCTGATGGTGATCGTCAGCCGGTTGGGCGCACCCAGCTTGACGCTGGGTGCCGCAAAAGCTTGGGCCAGCACGGTGGTATCACGCACTTCCAAGGTCGCGGTGGTCGGCACCAAGTTGGCCATGAGCAAACCCGACACCGAATCGATGGCGCTGGCCCCGTTGGTCGGGATGGTGTTGACGAACACCCCGGCCGTGGGCGACTGCACATTCAAGCTGACTTCACAGACCGTGCCCGGCGTCCCTGGCGGGACCCCGGCCAAGCTGGCGCCACTCATGCTGACCTGATAGCCCGTGAGCACCGAGCCGGTGACGCTCACCCCACCGCCCGGACAGGTGGTCGAGGCGGCCGAAGGCACCGCAGGCACCACGCCCAAGGGCAGCGTATCAGTCACCGTCAAGCTGTTGACCGTGACATCGCGCGCGCTGATGAGCTGGATCGTCAGCCGAGACGGCGTGTTCACCCCCACCGAAGTCGGCGCAAAACTCTTCTGCACCCCGATGGGCGACTGGGTTTGCAAATTGGCCGTGAACGCCGCCGTGTTGGTGATGTTCTCGTTGTTGGTCACGATGCCGATCGGCAAGGTGTTGTTGTGGGTGCCGATGGACGTGAGCGTGATGTTGGCCTCGAACACACAGCTCGCCCCGGCCGGCAAGCTGCCGCCACTGAGCGCCACCACACTGCCCCCGGGCGAGGCTTGCACCGAGCCCCCCGAGCAGGTGGTCGAAACCGCTGGCGTGGCGGCCAGCACCACGCCCAGGGGCAAGTTGTCGATCAAGCCCAGATTGCTCAGGGCAATCGCGCCCGCACCGGCGTTGTTGATCGTGATCTGCAAGCG
This sequence comes from Leptothrix toolikensis (SeqCode), assembly GCF_057922285.1. Taxonomy (NCBI): domain Bacteria; kingdom Pseudomonadati; phylum Pseudomonadota; class Betaproteobacteria; order Burkholderiales; family Sphaerotilaceae; genus Leptothrix; species Leptothrix toolikensis (SeqCode). The sequence goes on along the minus strand of NZ_JBYSVC010000075.1, from coordinate 9,016 downwards.
AGATGTCTGGCCCACCGCCATCAAGGTGGCAGGATTGAAGGACTTGGTGACGCTCACGCCCGGCGCAGTCACCTTGGTCAGCGTGGCTGTGGCCGCCGTGATGTTGTAGATGCCCCCGTCCGCCACCACCCCAGTCACAGCCGGGACCGTGTTGACCGACGCTGTCATGCCAGCAGTGCCCGTGGTCACTGCGTCAAACTGGAACAAGCACGGGATGCCAGCGGCCACCGTGGCCCCTTGCAGTTGCGCCACGACACCACCGGGCACGGCGTTGAGGATCGTCAAGCCATTGCAAGTGGTCGAGGCGTTGGCCGGGTTGGCCACGGCAAGACCGGCAGGCAGCGGGTCAGTCACCTGCACGTTGGTCAGCGGTGCCGTGCCGACGTTGTTGATCTGCACCGTCACCCGTGACACCCCACCCGTGGCCGACACCGCTGTGGGCATGAAGGACTTGGTGGCACTCAGCACGGAGGTCACCGTCAGCGACGAGGTGGATGCCGCCACCGGGCTGATCGTGGTGGTCACCCCGTTGATGGTGACACTGCCGCTCACGTTGGCGCCAGGCAAGGTGTTGAGGTAGGTGCCCGGCACCACCCCGCGCACCCGCACCGTGACCGTGCAACTGCCGCGCGCTGGAATCGTCAAGCCGCTAGCAGTCAAACTCGTCGTCCCCGCCAAGGCCGTGAAAACCGGCGTGCCCCCGCAGGTGGTGCTGGCCCCGGGTAAATCGGCCAGACGCACCTCAGCCGCCGCTGTGGCGGCAAACAAGGGGGTATTCAACAAGCTCGCGTTGAGCACGTCAACGTAGTTGTTGTTGGTCAAGGTGATCGTGAGCAGACTCAGGTCACCTTGCAAAATCGTGGCAGGCGCGATGGTCTGGGCGGTGGTGATGCCTGCCCGCATGGCCGAGTTGGCCGTAGGCCGAGCGCCTTGCAAAACGCTCAAAGCGTTTTGCTGCAAATCCATCGTGCTGCCGTTGTTGATCGCCGTGGCCACCGGCCAGTTCATCGGCACCTGAACCCAAAAGTCGATGGTGCAGGCGGTGGGAGCGGCCGTGGTGCCACCCGCGATGGCGATGTTGTCGAACTGCACCCGCGCCGGGTTGGCCAAGGTATTGGGGCTGATCGTCGGCGCACCACAACTCGCCCCAAAGATCGGTGCAGGCGCGGGCACAAACGTCAACTGCGCCGCCCCAGCCAGAGCCACCGGCAAGGGATCGACAAACGACACCAGCGCTTGCTGGGCCGAGGAGTAGTTGTTCAGCGTGACTTGATAGCGCAGCAGATTGCCGGGGGCCACATTGCCCGCCGCCGCGTTGGTGCCCACGCGAGGATCACGCGCCGCCTTGGCCGAAATCAACATCTGCGAATAAGCCGTAAGCGGTGCCGAAAAAGCCCCGGTGCTCTGCGCGCCCACCAACGGGTTGCTGCTGGTGTAGCTCACCGCGTTGACGGTGTTGGTGTAGGCCCCAGCGGTATTGACTTGCACCGAGGCCGTGATCACGCACGTCGCTCCCGGTGCCACCGTGGCCCCGCTGAGCTGCAAACTCGTCTCGCCCCCAAGCGCAACCGCTGGCGTGAGCGTCGGCGCGCCGCAGCCGGTCGCCGTGATGGCCCCGGGACTCAAGGTCATCGCGCCGGGGGCGATGGGCAAGACATCGCCGAAGCTGACGGCGCTCAGCGTTTGCGTCGCGCTGCGGTTTTGCAGGTTGATCGTCATCACCACCGGCTGATTGGTCGCAGCGGTGGCTGGGGTGAGGGTCTTGGTCGGATTGAGCGGTGCTTGCACCGTGAGGTTGCGCGTCGCGGCCGCTTGCGACAAACCCCGGCTGTTCACCATCGAATTGGCCGCAATGGTGTTGGTCAGCGTGGTGCTGGCCAGCCCCGGAAACATGCCCACTTGCGCGGGCCAAATCAAGGTACACGTGCCATTGGCGGGCAGGGTCAGATTGGTGAACGTCAAGGTGACGTTGCCAGTGGTGCCACTGGCCACTGCCGTGGCGGTGCTGCACGCGCCTTGGAACAGCGGCGTCAGGTTCTGCGCGCTCAAGCCTGCGGGGAGGTTCTCGCCCAGCGCGGTCACCCCCACCGGCACGGCGTTCGGATTGGTCAGGGTGAGCGTGATGTTGGTGCTCTCACCCATCACCACCGTGGCGGGGGCAAAAGTCTTGGCCACTTGCAACGCCGCCAAGCTGGTCACGGTGATCGAACGCTGCGCCGGCATCAAGTTACTGATGGGTGCGTTGGTGGCGGTATCCCGGGCCGTGAAGCCTGTCGTGACAGGAATGGTGTTGTTGAGCGTGGTGAGTGTGTTGGGAGCCGTGGCCAGCGTGAGCGGCACCATCACATCGACATAGATCGAACAAGCCCCCGGCACATTGCCCACCTGCGGTGGCACTTGTGCGCCAGAAAGAGAAAAGGTGCTTGCGCCCGGCAGCGCGACAAAGGTGATCCCGGCAGGCACACAACCGGCTGTGGCGCGCGGATTGGGCAGCGGGGCCAACACCATGCCCAAAGGCAAGGGATCGGTCAGCACACCGCCCGTCAGCAACAAGTTGTTGTTCTGGATGTCGATGCCCAAGGTCAAGACATCGCCCTGACTGGCTGTGGTCACCGGCAAACCGGCTGACACCGTACCCGCAAACAGCGGCAAAAATTGCTTGGAGACCGAAACCGTCGCGTGGGCCAACGTGGGCAAAAACAGCCACGCCAAGGCAAGCATCCACACCGATACGACACGTGCCAAACGGATCCGGCGGAAGAAAAGACCTTGCTGCATGGGGACGGCACTCGAAACAACACGTCCTGCAAAAGGACCTGTGATGCCCCGTGTAGGTAAAACACGACGCGAATAAGACACAAATGAAAACAGATTTTCTGTGATTTGTATCTTCTGTTCCGCTTAATCGCACTCACGCAGCGTGGGTGCCCCGCGAATGCGGGGTAGGCATAAAAAATTTTAGACAACAAAAAAGCCCACAAAACGTGGGCTTTTTTGTTTGATGCACTGGTATGCACCTGAATTTGGTTGCGGAGGCAGGATTTGAACCTGCGACCTTTGGGTTATGAGCCCAACGAGCTACCAGACTGCTCCACTCCGCGACTGAAGAATTCAATTCTATATCGAATAGATCTAAGCATCAAGCTTTTTCTATCAAATCACTCATAAACCTCGGCGTTGGGGTTGGTCGCCTCCATTTCATAGCTGGCAGCCAGCATCGCTAGGCGGGCGATCACGCCATACATATAGAAGCGATTCGGGGCACTGACGCCGGGCTTTTCGCCCAGCTTGGGCAGCTGATGACTTTGGGCAAAGGCCAAGGGCACGAATTGCGCGCCTGGCGCATTGAGGTTCTCATCCACGCCGCGATCCGCATGCACACGGTAGAAACCACCCACCACGTAGCGATCCATCATGTAAACCACCGGCTCAGCCACGGCATCGTTGAGGCGCTCATAAGTCGGCACGCCTTCTTGGATGATGACCTCAGAAACCACCTGACCGTCCTTGACGACGCTCATCTTGTTGCGGGTACGGCGGTTGACCTCAGAAAGCTCCTTGGCATCCCGCACCGTCATGATGCCCATGCCGTAGGTGCCGTTGTCGGCTTTGACGATCACAAACGGCTTTTCGTTGATGCCGTATTCCTTGTACTTGCGCCGAATCTTGCCCAGCAAGGCATCCACGTTGCTCTGGATGCATTCCAAACCGCCGCTCTCGCTGAAACTCACCTCACCGCAACGGTTGAACATCGGGTTGATCAACCAAGGGTCCATGCCGAGCAACTTGGCAAACTTCTTGGCGACCTCTTCGTAAGACTGAAAGTGGTTGGTCTTACGCCGCACGGCCCAGCCGGCGTGCAGCGGCGGCAGCAGATACTGCTCGTTCAGGTTTTCAAGGATGCGCGGAATCCCGCCCGAGAGATCGTTGTTGAGCAAGATCGTGCAAGGGTCAAAGTCTTTCAGACCCAAGCGCCGCGAGGGCCGCAGCAGCGGCTCGACCGTGAGCGACGTGCCGTCAGGCAGATCAAAGCTCGTCGGCTGCTTGACCTCGGGGTCCAAGGTACCCAACCGAACATTCAACCCAGCCTGGGTAAAGATTTGCTTTAGGCGCGCCACGTTCATCAGATAGAACATGTTGCGTGTGTGCTTCTCAGGGATCAGCAGCAGGTTCTTGGCTTCGGGGCAGATCTTCTCGATGGCCGCCATCGCCGCCTGCACCGCCAAAGGCAGCATCTCGGGCGTCAGATTGTTCCAGCCACCCGGGAACAAGTTGGTATCCACTGGGGCCAGCTTGAAGCCCGCGTTGCGCAGATCGACCGAGGTATAGAACGGCGGCGTGTGTTCCATCCATTCGAGCCGGAACCAGCGCTCAATCGCCGGCATCGACTCCAGGATGCGGGTTTCTAACTCGTTGATGGGCCCATGCAGGGCGGTGACCAGATGCGGAACCATAGAGATGTGCCAACCACGAAATAGGCTAAGGAAGGCCATTCTAGGCAGGCGCGCTCCAAGCACTCTGGCCCCATCAAAAGAAAAGCCGCCCGAAGGCGGCTTTCCGAGACCGACAAGAACCGGATTACTTGTGATAAGCCGTCTCGCCGTGCGAGCTGATGTCCAGACCTTCGCGTTCCTCTTCTTCCGTGACGCGCAGACCGATGGTCAGATCGACGATCTTGTAGGCGATGAAAGCCACCACCCCCGACCAAACCACCGTCACGAACACAGCCTTGGCTTGGATCCAGACTTGCGAGGCGATGGAGTAGGCATCGGCCGTCACCATCGACACCGAAACCCAGTCAGCCACTGCGCTTGGGCCGCCGAGGTTGGGCGAGTTGAACACGCCCGTCAGCAAAGCACCCAAGATGCCGCCCACGCCGTGAACACCGAAGACATCGAGCGAGTCATCCGCGCCCAACATCTTCTTCAAGCCGTTCACACCCCACATACAAGCCACACCAGCGATCAGGCCGATGATCAGCGCGCCACCGATGCCGACATTGCCCGCTGCTGGCGTCACCGCCACCAAGCCAGCCACCGCACCCGAAGCGGCACCCAACATCGAAGCCTTGCCCTTGAGCATCGCTTCAGCCGCCGACCACGACAACACCGCAGCAGCTGTCGCCACCAAGGTGTTGATAAAGGCCAGCGCGGCAAAACCGTTCGCTTCGAGCGCTGAGCCGGCGTTGAAGCCGAACCAGCCCACCCACAACAGCGCAGCCCCGACCATGGTCAAGGTCAGCGAATGCGGCGCAAACGATTCCTTACCGTAGCCCACGCGCTTGCCGATCACATAGGCACCCACCAAACCCGCCACAGCGGCGTTGATGTGAACCACGGTGCCGCCAGCGAAGTCGAGCGCACCCCATTGCCAGATCAGTCCCGCCTTGGCGGTCATCGCATCAGCGACTTCCTTCGAGGCATAGGCATCCGGACCCATCCAGAACCAGACCATGTGTGCGATCGGGGCGTAGCTGAAGGTGAACCAGATCGCCATGAACAGCAGCATCGCGCTGAACTTGATGCGCTCAGCAAAGGCCCCGACGATCAGGGAGCACGTGATGCCCGCAAACGTGGCTTGGAAAGCGGCAAAGACGATTTCATGAATGACCACGCCCTTGCTGAAGGTGGCTACGGTGGCAAAGGTGCCTGCCGCGTTGTCCCAGATGCCCTTCATGAACAGCCGATCAAAGCCGCCGATGTAGGCATTGCCTTCGGTGAACGCCAAGCTGTAGCCGTACAGGAACCACAGCACCACGATCATTGAGAAGGTGACCATGACTTGCATGAGCACCGACAGCATGTTCTTGGCGCGCACCAAGCCGCCGTAGAACAGCGCCAGACCCGGCACCGTCATCATGATGACCAGCAGGGTGGACACCAGCATCCAAGAGGTATCACCTTTGTTGGGTACGGGAGCAGCAACAGCCGCCACCGAAGCCGCCACATCAGCGACTTGGGCCACCGCAGCCAAGGCACTGGCCGCTGGCTCGGAGGCAGCTTGGGCAAAGGCAAGATCGGCAACGCCGAACACAGCCAAGCCCAAAGCGAGAGAAGCGATGAATTTCTTCAACATGGTCGTCTCTAGAGGGTGGGGATCAGAGCGCGTCCCGACCGGTTTCGCCGGTACGGATACGTAGCACTTGCTCCAGGGGAGTGATGAAGATCTTGCCGTCGCCGATCTTGCCGGTGCGGGCCGAGCCCTCAATGGCTTCAACCACGCGGTCCACGATGGCGTCATCCACGGCAGCTTCGATCTTCACCTTGGGCAGAAAATCGACCACGTACTCGGCACCGCGATACAGCTCGGTGTGGCCTTTCTGACGGCCGAAGCCCTTGACCTCGGTCACGGTCACGCCTTGCACCCCAATGCTGCTGAGGGCTTCACGCACCTCGTCGAGCTTGAAGGGTTTGATGATGGCAGTCACCATTTTCATGGTTGGTTCTCCGATTGAATCCGATGGAATTCGGTTTAGAAGCTGTACTTGGCGCCAAGCACGGCACCCGAATCACCCAAGAGCTTGGTGCTGTTCGCAGCTGCGCCCGGCACGTAGAAGGTCTTGTTGGCATCGGTACCAATCAGCGCCAAGCTGAAGGTCAAACCCTTGGCCAAGGCTTCTTTGGAAACCGTGACCGAGTAGTCGGAGTAGCTGGCGTTGGTGATGTTGGCCACGTTTTGGTAACCGTAATGCGGCACCACCGAGAAACCAGCCACATCAAACGTGGCGCTCAGATCGAAGTAATAGCTGCCGGCCGAGCTCTTGCTGTTGGCGAAGTCGTAGTTACCGAACAAGTCAGTCAAGGCGTACGACAACTTGGCGGTGGCTGGGCCGAAGGTGGCGGCACCGTAGATTTCAGTGGTGTTGGCGTTCTTGTACGTCAAGCCGGTACCGACATCGGCCAGCTTGTTGCCCACATAGGCGTACTGCAACAGGCCAAAGTCCAAGCTCACCGGACCCACATCACGCTTGTAACCGGCGTAGAGGTCGAGCTCCACATTGCCATCGACGCCGTTGTCCTTGATCCAGCTGATGGTCGAAGCCCAAGCGCCGACATAGAAAGCACCCTTGGCGTAATCGAGCCCGCCTTGCACGGCCGGTTGCAGCAGGGTCTGCGAGATACCGCGATAACGGTAGTCAGAAACCACGCCCGCATTGAACGACAGGCCGTCATCGGCCATCGCGGTCATCGGGGCCAAAACGGCAGCAGCAACGGCACTCAGTGCAGCGAAGGAAACGATCTTTTTCATACCAAGCTCCAAAAAACAGTGGATAAAAACGCCACAAACATCGACACCTTCTTTGCATCTTCCGTGCCAGCTTTGACTTTCTCTCTCTCCCACCCACCCTGAAGCATCCATGCCCATTTATGGCCCAAACGCTCCCGCTTTGGGTAGACATGCACCGCTTTGGCCCAGAAAAAACGCACCATAAAAGTGCATTACCGTCTTTAGGGGGACAGGCAAGGCGTGAGATACGGCACAGACTGGGTGGCACTCCCCTCCAACCAGCCTCTGGCTGCACCATCATGTCGCTCGCCGTCCTCCACAGCCGCGCCCTTGAAGGGCTCCATGCCCCCGAAGTCACCGTCGAGGTCCATCTCGCCAACGGCCTACCCAGCTTCACGCTGGTCGGACTGGTCGAAACGGCGGTCAAAGAGTCGCGTGAGCGCGTGCGCTCGGCGCTGCTGACCAGCGGCCTCATTTTTCCGCACAACAAACGCATCACCGTCAATCTGGCTCCGGCCGATTTGCCCAAGGACGGCGGCCGTTTCGATCTGCCCATCGCCTTAGGGATCTTGGCCGCCAGCGGTCAGATCGAGACAAGCCGACTGGCTGAGCTTGAATTTGCCGGTGAGCTTTCGCTGGCGGGCGATCTGCGCCCCATCCGTGGGGCTTTGGCGATGGCGGCAGCCATGCGCCAGTCCAATCAGCAGCGCACGCTCATCTTGCCGCGCGCCAGCGCCGAAGAAGCCGCGTGGGTGCCGGGCCTACCGCTGCGCGCCGCCGACCACTTGCTCGACGTGGTGCGCGCCCTGCAACCCGAGGGCCAAGCCCAAGCACTGCCCACCGTGTTGCCGCAAACAGCAGCCCCTTCGGCTCACGCACCCGATCTGCGCGAGGTCCGGGGTCAGGCCACCGCCAAACGAGCCCTCGAAATCGCGGCGGCCGGCGGCCACAGCGTCTTGCTCGTCGGCCCCCCCGGCACGGGCAAGTCGATGCTGGCGCAACGCTTGGGCGGCCTCTTGCCCAGCTTGGGCGAAGAAGAAGCCTTGGCCTCGGCGGCGCTACTGAGTGCGGGTGGGCGTTTCACACCGCAAGACTGGGGTCGGCGCATCACCCGCAGCCCGCATCACAGCGCCTCCGCCGTGGCTTTGGTCGGCGGCGGCAACCCGCCCCGGCCCGGTGAGGTGTCCCTGGCGCACCACGGCATCTTGTTTCTGGACGAATTGCCCGAATTCCCGCGCAGCGCCCTTGAAGCCTTGCGCGAGCCCTTGGAAAGTGGCCGCATCACCATCTCGCGCGCGGCGCGGCAAGCCGAGTTCCCAGCCCAATGCCAATTGATCGCGGCCATGAACCCCTGCCCGTGCGGCCATTTGGGCTCGCCGCGCCAACGCTGTCGCTGTACGCCCGAACAAGTGCATCGCTACCAGTCCCGTATCTCCGGCCCGTTGCTGGACCGCATTGATCTGCGCGTCGAAGTCCACGCCATCAGCCCCGAAGAATTGCAAGCCGCGCCCGACGGTGAAGCCAGCGCCCGCATTGCCGAACGGGTCGCCAGCGCACGCCAGCATCAACACCAGCGCCAGCAGCAACTCAACGCCCATCTGAGCGGTGCCGCGCTGGATGAACATGCTCAAACCGAAACCGCAGCGCGCCATCTGCTCTCCCAAGCCGGCAACCGACTCGGCTGGTCGAACCGCAGCCTGCACCGGGTCTTGCGGGTGGCGCGCACCATCGCCGACTTGCAAGGCAGCCCCACCCTCCAAGCCGCCCACGTGGCCGAAGCCATCCAGCT
>NZ_JBYSVC010000074.1:0-12022 GCF_057922285.1 Leptothrix toolikensis (SeqCode) | reverse complement strand
CACCAAGTTACCCGTTTTGGTTTGCTTCATCACCCCAAGAGGCAAATCACCCAGCCAGATCACCTCATAGAGCGGACTGCCGTTCACGTCGTACTCGCCCAACAAATGATCGGCCTCGTCGTACACATAAAAAGCCACCCCGCTGTTGACCAGCGTGCCTATCTTGAAGGCCCTTTGCTCCAGCGCATTGAACCGATAAGTCGTCGTGCTGGTTGTCGTGCCTGCCGGCACGGTGGTCGTACTCACCCGGCCCCGGCCGCTATACACCGCTGTGACGCTCGTCCCACTGCTGAGCAAATTGCCCGCTGCGTCATAGCCCTGCACCTCCGTGCTGGTGCTGCCCGTCGAGCTGAGCTTTTGCACGCTGCTGAGCCGGTTGCTGCTGGGGCTCACTTGGTCGCTGTAGGCCATCCCGCTCACCGTCAAGGTCTTGCGGTTACCACTGGCGTCGTAGTCGTAGCCGTAACTGGTGGTGCCCTGCCAAGTGTTGATAAGTCGGCTCAAGCCGTCGTAGCTGAAGCCTTGGTCATAGCTGTTGAGCGCTGTGGTGCCTCGGGTATGGGTGTATGCGTTGATTCGGCCCGTGTCGTCATAGCCTACGGTGCGGGTCATCCCCGCCGCTAAACCTGTCCCAGCTGGGTTGCCGAGTGGATAGGTCTTGGGGCGGGCGTAGCTGTCCCACGTGCGGGCGTAGGTGGCTCCACTGGCCCACGTCCAGCTGGCCGGTTCGTTCCAAGCCGTGTAAGCCATGTTGCTCAGCAGCGGCAGCACTGTCGCACTGGTGCCCACACCGTTGGTGTTGACCGCATTGACCGTCACGCCGCTAACCCGCCCCGTAGCGTCGTAGATCCAGTTCAGCCGCGCCCCGCTGGGGTAGGTCAGATTTTCTAGCTTGGCCGCAGCCATCGAGCTGGGTACACCCCAGCCGTACTGCACGATGAAGGTTCGGCTCAAAGAAGCGTTGAGCACTTGGCTCTTGGTCTTGATGCGCCCAAGCACGTCATAGCTATAGGTCGTGGAGCCGCTCTCATCGCTCAAGCTGGTGAGTCTTCCCAAGCTGTTGGGCGGTTTGGGCAAGGTGGTGCCACCGTCCCAGATAAAACCGGAGCCCGTGCCAGTCGGATACACCACGCGGTAGAGCCGGTTGAGGGCGTCATAGCTGTAGGTCGTCGTCTTACCCCGGGCATCGGTGCGGCTGAGCCTGTTGCCCGCAGCGTCGTAGGTGGCCGAGGTGGTGCCCGTATCGGGGCTGACCCAGCTGGTGGTGTCGCCCAAACCGCTGCGCACGTAGCTGGTAGCGAGCAAGCGGGGGTCCGTCACCGTCTTGAGCTGATCCAAACCGTCCCAGTCTTGGCCTATCACCGGCCGCACCAAGCCCGAAGCCGGCACGGGCTGGGTGATCTTGCTGGGCCGTCCCAGGGTGTCGTAGACCACATCGGTGCTGGCCAAGAACGGGTCCAAGGTGGTCGTCAGCCTTCCAACCGCGTCATAGCCATACACCCAGCTCATCGGCCCCACCGCTGGCAAGGTCTGCGCGCTGACCGTGCCCGCCATAACCCACAACACAGTCGGCCCCAAAAGGGTGGAAGCGCGCTTCATGGCCGTACTCCCGTCAGCTTTTGCACGCGACCCAGAGCGTCGTAGCTTCGGCTGATGTTGCGCGCTAGAACCCCTTTGGGGTCTTTGAGCCTCTCCTCCGTGGGTTGGCCCATGTTGTTGGGGATGTACGTGACCGTGTTGCCGGCACTATCCACGATGTCCGTCAAGCGGTGGGCTGCGTCGTATTTGTAGGTGAGCGATGTGCCGTCGGAGAACATCACCCCTGTGCGCTGTCCCACAAGGTCATAGCTGTAGGTGGTGGTTTCTGCGCTATTCAGTGCCAAGGTAGTCGATACGCTTTCGACCCAGCCTCGCGGCTTGTAGGTGATGTTGGTCACAACCCCATTAGGGTCTGTGACCTGCAACACCCGCCCGGCCTTGTCGTACTGACCATACGTGGTCACGTGTCCAACGGCATTGGTAGCGGTTTGAAGATCACCCGCAGTGACACTTGCGGTGGTTGCCGCGTAATAGGCATACGTGGTGGTGTTGCCCCGGGGGTCTTTCTCGGTCAGGAGCTGACCATAAGCGTTGTAGGTGTAGTTACGCACCCGTGCCGTACCCGTAGCGACGGCCGTCCATCCCAAAGCGCCATTGGCATCGGTAGTGGCTTGCTCCACTTGTTTGCAAAGCACCAAGATGGGCTTGCCATCGGGCAGCAAGGCCGTGGCTGGAGCACAGCTCGCAACGGCATTACCAGCAGTCGGGTCGGGTTGGCCGTTATAGACCCACGTTGTGATCTTGAGCGGTTCAGCCTGTCGAGTCTCTATATTCCAATCGGGATGCCACTGTCGGTTGATTTTTCGACTACCCACCGGCAAAACAGCTCCAGAGCCCGTGACATTGGTACAAGCGGCGGTGTTGGTGAGCCCTTCAATCCGGGTTGTCTCGGTATTGCGAATCACATCGCTGACGATGCAGGTCCGATGCCCATTGAAGTCGTCCACGCTGCTGACATTACCGTTCGCGTCATAGGCGATGGCTTGGCTACTGGCATTGCATCCAGAACCCGCTGGCTGACTTTGACTGACCAAGCGGGGATAGCCATTGACCCAATTGAAAACCATATCTCGCGAGGTATTCAGCGGGTCTATGATGGTTACTGTACCGACGCCTTGACCTGGCACGGGACGTTGGTCGAAAAACGTGTATTTTTCAATGCCAACCCCATGTTCAGTAGATACCGCCTTGCCGTTTTTATAGGTAAACGTAGCAAAGCGATTACCGGCTTCATCGGCCATGCCAGTCAGAAGATTGGTGCGTTGCAAAACATTCGTATCCCAAGCGGCATAGGATGGTTCATCCCAGAAATAGCTCTTAATACTTCCATCTTGAAACGTGACTTGAATGGGTTTGAGCATTCTGGACCAAGGATTGGTCAGACCCGCATTTGTTGCCTCATGAACATACTTGATCGATTGACCGCTTGGATCGACAAACTCAGAAAGCTGCCCATTGGTATCGTATTTAAACTGCAAAGCTCGATTAAAGTTATCTGTTGCCGATACCAAATAACCAGCAGACGGAGTAATCCCTGCCATGGCTGCTGTCGAGTAGCTCAGCGTCACCTTACGGCCCGATGCCGTAGTGATGGATTGCAAGACGCCTTGAGCATCAAATAAATAGTATTTCTGCTCATCCAATCGACTCAACAACCAGCCCGAAGACAATGATAAGAGTCGATCCTTATTATATAGATTGGCTGGTATTGCCGTGGATGCATTCCAAGCAAAATCATACCTATCACCTGCTGGCGTCAGGAATGTTGCTTTTGTGATGTCAAGATTAATTTCAGTCACATAGGTAGGAAATGTGACATATTTTCCTTGAAGGCTATTCCACAACATACTGCCTGCTTTATAAGCCGAAGTTTCTGCCCCAAAGGTTGGCAGTATAAGGCCATATGTGAAATTACCATTAAATACACCGGATGTGCTGTCATACGTTCGAACAAAACTCAAAAGACCATGAATATCCTCAAAGTCAACGGCCTGCTCAAATTTGGATGAATTTCGAGCATCTATGGGGTTACCAAACTTGGTTGAGCAACTCAGGATCGTTGGGGTCGGTACCTCTTCAATTCTATCGCAGTGCGATTGTTGGTGATTGCTACTTAACCCAGCCTCAGTCTGCGGCACAAACATATACGGCGAGCCTTGGCTCACATCTGGACATGCGTACCCACCATTGGCAGCAGCTTCCACACCGCTGACAATTATGTTGCCATATATATCTTTAATTTCTATATTGGCACACCAGTTTATTGGGGTGCCCCACATATATATATTATCGTATGCAGGATACATGCTTCCCTTGGCGCACGGACCAATGCCAGATATGGTCGCAATACCAGGTAGCGCACCTGCTATTCTCCAATCTCTCCAAGAATTTGCTACAGATTGCGGATCATTTGTTATACCACTATCAGTAGTATAGTAAATAATTGGCTTGATACTTTTTGTGATTGTGACAGCTTGGCCCGATGAATCCAAAGGACACCAAAATACAGCCGATAGCATCAACCCAAGAAAATTATTTCCTCTACTAAATTTAATATTTTTCATGACACCCATTTATCCCTTAAATTATCTAGGCGGATCGTACACAGGCGTAAAAATCTCACAATGACAAACACCTTCAAACGAAGGTAAAGTTTGTTTTTATTGATTTAAATCAACTTTTTGATCCCCAGTTCATCAGCCCTTCGACCAGCTCAGGGCGAACGGATGGTTCGCCACTCCCCTCGCCCGCACCGGCGGGAGAGGGGCCGGGGGTGAGGGCCGCCCTCAACCTTCAGCGCGTCAGCGCCATGAACAACTCGGGCAGTTTCTCGGGCAGGCGGTCCACGCGGTCGATCACGGTGTATTGGTGGCCGAAGATGTCGCTGACGTAGGCGTCGGCTTGGGGGTCGAGGCTGATGCAGTAAGAAAAGATGCCTTCGGTGCCGAGTTCTTTGACGGCTTGGCGGGCGTCTTTGATGAGCATTTGCTCGTCGGGGCTGTCCACGTCGGCCGGTTGGCCGTCGGTGAGGATAAGCAGCAGCTTCTTGTCAGCCTTTTGCGCCCCAAGGTAATGCGCGGCGTGGCGCATCGCAGCGCCCATGCGGGTTGAGTAGCCCGCTTGCATCGCCGCCAAACGGGCTTTGACGTTGTCGTCCCAGGGCTCGGTCGCGCCCTTGATGTGCAAGTAGCGCACCTCGTGGCGGGTGTTGGAATGGAAACCCGCAATCGCCAGCGGGTCGCCCAAGCGGTCCACCGCCCAAGCCAGCAGCGCCACCGCTTCTTGGCTCAGCGCCAACAGGGTTTGCTCGCCGCCCACGGCGGTTTGGTTGAGCGATTCGGACAAATCGAGCAACAGCAGCACCGCAATGTCGCGCCCGTCGGTGCGGTGGCTCATGTTGATGCGCGGGTCGGGCGTGCTGCCGCCCTTGAAGTCGATCAGCGAGCGCAGCGCCACGTCCAAGTCCAGCTCCGAGCCGTCTTCTTGGAAGCGGATGCGGCGCTTGTCTTGGGGCTTGAGCAGATCGAGCAGCTTCTTCATGCGCCGCGCCAGCACGGCGTGCTTGTCGAGCAGGCGGTCGATGTCGGCGGCCGAGCCCTTGGGGTGCAGCACTTCAAAGACGCTGGCCCAGTCGGGGCGGTAGGTTTCGGTGAGGTAATCCCACTCGGGATAGAGCCGGGGCGGCAGGCCGGTGAGTTCTTGTCGCTGGGTGGTCGGCGGGGCGTCGAAGCTGCTTTCTTCGTCGCCTTCTTCGATGAAGCGCCAGAGATGGCGGTTGTCGTCGCGGTAGTCGATGACGGTGTCGTCGAAGAAGACCTCGGCGAACTGATCGCTCGGGCGGCGGGTGCGTGCCACGTAGCTCAGCGCCAGCTCAGCCATCACGGTGCTTGAAGCTTCACCCCCATCCGCACCTTGGGCCAACGCGACGTGAAAGCGCTCGACAAAGCTCAGCAGGGTCGCGTCTTGGTAGCCGTGCTCGGCGTCAAGCAGCGCGCGCGACAGCATCGCCAAGCGATGGCGCAAGCAGGACTTTTGCGCCGGATCACACGCGCCTTCGACCGGCTGGGGGTGCAGCGCCAAAAAGAGCCGGCGCAGGCCGGGGTAGGTGCGGCACAGCAGCGTGTCGATGCGGCTGTCTTCAAACATCTCGACCGCCATGCGCTGGAAGGGGCTCCAGTTGTCGGCGATCAGCGGCGTGGACCAACGGCGGTGGCCCATCATGTGCGCCAAGGTGGCGCGGTAACGCTCAATCCCCGTCAGGCCACGCTCGGCGTCGAGCACGTCGGGCAGCCGGAAACCCTGCGCGTCCCAATAGGGTTGCAACACCGCTTGGCCGGGGCGCGGCTCTTCCAGCCGCAAGGTCGAATAGGGAATCAACGGCTCGCTGTGGTCCCACAGCGCACGCAAGCCCAAGTCAAGGCTGCGGTCCACATCGACCAGCAAGGTGCCGTGGCGCTCGCGTTGCAGCACGGCGCGGCTGTCAGGCGATTGCAGGCGGAAGTACTCGACTTGGCGATCCGGGTGATGGCCGTGGTTGCGCACGCCGTAATCGACCCAGTTGCGCAAGCCCACCAAACTCAACCAACCGAGCAAGTTGGGCGCTTGGTGAAAAAACTCTGGCAAAGCCGGGCTGGGCTGGGTCTGGTGGAAACCGTGGATCGAGCCGGTGGTGCGGCGCATCAAGTCGAGCGCCAAGTCGAAATAGAGCTGCAACTGCGCAGCGGTGGGCAAGCGCCGAGCCACAGCCCCGAGGGTTTGGAGCAGCGGCGCGATGGCTTTGCCGTTGGGCGACTTTTGCAAGAGCTGCACCGTGGCCATCAGCGAGGGCAGCGCGCCCTCACCCACCTTGGTGGCCGCAGCAGGCCACTCTTCCAGAAAGACCAGCATCGGCTCGACACCGCGCCCGAGTTTGCCCAGCAGCTTGGCCGCGTCGAGGTAGGCGCTTTGGCCGGAGGGCGTGAGGCGGTTCTGGGCTTCGAGCCACAAGCCGGCAAACACCGGCTCGACGTTCTTGAAGCGGGTTTCGAGTCGGCCCAAGGCCTCAAGGCTGTCCATCGCGGTCACTCCCTCTTCTTCCGTGTTCAGCCGAGGATGGCGTCGATAGCGTGATCCAGCGTGGCGCGGATGTCCGCGTCGTCGGTGATCGGGCGCACCAAGGCCATGCGGCAAGCGTCGGCCGGGGCCACACCGCCTTGGATCAAGGTGGCGGCGTAAACCAGCAAGCGGGTCGAAATGCCTTCATCCAGACCGTGGCCTTTGAGGTTGCGAGCACTGTGACCGATGCGCACCAACTGGGCGGCGCGTCCTTCGTCAAGGCCGGTCTCCTGCACCAAGATGCTGGTTTCAAGCGCGGCGTCGGGGTAGTCGAAATCAAAGGCCACAAAGCGCTGCTTGGTGCTTTGCTTCAGATCCTTCATCAGCGACTGGTAGCCGGGGTTGTAGGAAATCACCAGCTGGAAATCAGGGTGCGCCTCAACCAGTTCGCCCTTTTTGTCGAGCGGCAGCACGCGGCGGTGGTCGGTCAGCGGGTGGATCACCACGGTGGTGTCTTGGCGCGCTTCGACCACTTCGTCGAGGTAGCAAATCGCACCGATGCGCGCCGCAGTGGTCAGCGGGCCGTCGAGCCAGCGGGTGCCGTTGGCGTCGAGCAGATAGCGCCCCACCAGATCAGAGGCCGTCATGTCCTCGTTGCACGCCACGGTGATCAGCGGCCGGTCCAGTTTCCAGGCCATCGCTTCGATAAAACGCGACTTGCCGCAGCCGGTCGGGCCTTTGACCATCACCGGCAGGCGGGCGCGGTAGGCCGCTTCAAACAGGGCCACTTCGTTGCCCTGGGGCTGATAGAAGGGCTCACGGCGAACCCGGTAGGCATCACGGTCGATCATGGCGAACTCACTGCATCAATATCCGATGGAAAAGCTCGGATTAAGACTTAAAAAAAGCCCCGCCGAGGCGGGGCCTTCACTGGGGCACGATTTACTTGTGGACGCCCAGCTTTTCACGCCAGCCCGGGAAGATCTTGTCAGCATCCCCAGGGAACGATTCGAAAGCACGGGCAAATTCCTTGTGCTCCTTGGCGTACTCGATCGGATCAGCACCCGACTTCCAGCACTCATACGACTGACGCAGCGAGATCGCGCCGGCAGCGGGTGAGTCGATGTGGCCGTAAGCGCCGCCGCCCGAGGTGTTGATCACGTTGCCGTGGCCAAGGTTTTCAAAGAAGCCCGGCAGACGCAGCGCGTTCATGCCGCCCGAGATGATCGGGGTGGTGGGCTTCATGCCGTACCACTTTTGGAAGTAGACCGGGCCTTGAGCTTCGTCACGCTCGATCATGTAGGCGATGTTCTTGTCATCGTTCTCGCCTTCCATCTTGCCGTAGCCCATGGTGCCCACGTGGATACCCGAAGCCCCTTGCAGGCGGGAGATCTTGGCCAGCACGAAGGCGGTGTAGCCGCGCTTAGCGCTGGGGCTGGTGATCATGCCGTGACCGGCGCGGTGGTAATGCAAGTACTGGTTCGGGTACTGACGACGGGCAGTGGTGATCATGCCGGGGCCACCCACAAAGCCATCGACCAAGAAGGCCAGCTTGTCAGCGTCCGGGCCGAAAGTTTCCAGCGCGTAATCAGCGCGGGCCAGCATTTCGTAGTGGTCGTCGGCCGTGATGTTCATCGAGAACAGCTTGGCTTGGCCGGTTTCGTCTTGAGCGCGCTTCATCGCGTCATAGACCAGCGGCAGCACCTTCTTCAACGGGCAGAAGACTTGGTTGCCTTGCGGCTCGTCGTTCTTGATGAAGTCGCCACCCAGCCAGAACTGGTAAGCCGCAGCCGCAAACGGCTCAGGGCGCAGACCGAGTTTGGGCTTGATGATGGTGCCGGCGATGTAGCCACCGTCCTTGACCGGGCGGCCCAAGACGCGCCACATGTCAGAGATGTCCTTGCTCGGGCCGTCAAACAGCTGGATGGCACGCTCAGGGAAATAGATATCGTGGATCTTGCCGTGCTCGATGTCGCCCATGCCTTGGTTATTGCCAATGATCAGCGTCAAGATAGACACCATCATCATGCGACCGTCGGTGACATTGCGGTCAAACAGGTCCATCGGGTAGGCGATCCGCATGTCTTCGGTCGCTTCGTCGATGTAATACACCAGCGCGTCCACACCCTTGGTGAAGTCGTCGGTGGTCGAAACTTCAACGTTGGTGCCCGTGGACGATTCAGCCGCGAAGTGCGCTGCCGCTTCCAGGTAGCCGTGACCGGCCTTGGGCTTCATCTTGTAAGCCACCAGGATGTGGCGACCACCCTGTATGAGATCTTGTTCATTCAGGCTAAGGTCGGCATAACGGCTGGACTGGTCCATGAGCGCTCCTAAATTGGTCTTGAGTAGGGACTGGGGGAAGCCGGTTTTTAATCGGTCTTCAGGGAACGGAACGGACTGTAGCCGCGCAATGACATAAGGTAAATTAACGAGTTCTAATGTCTGAGATAAGAATTTGTTTGGTTAAAAATCTTCCTCAGAAAGAACGATAGCCCCCCGGCACCGCCGCCAACAACGCCCGGGTGTAGGCCTCGCGGGGGGTGGCAAGGAGCGTTTCAGTGGGGGCGTGTTCGACCACCCGGCCGGCTTGCATCACCAAAATATCGTCGGCCATGAAGCGCACCACGGCCAAGTCGTGGCTGATAAAAAGGTAGGCCAAACCGCGTTCGGCTTGCAAGTCTTTGAGCAGATTGAGCACTTGCGCTTGCACCGAGACATCCAACGCCGACACCGCTTCGTCGAGCACCAAGACCTCGGGGTCGAGCGCCAAGGCGCGCGCAATGGCGATGCGCTGGCGCTGGCCGCCGGAGAACTCGTGCGCATAGCGCCCCAAGGCGCTGGCGTCCAAGCCGACGCGCACCAGCAAAGCCTCGGCCCGCGCTTGGCGCTCAGCCTCATCCGCGCCCAAGCTGTGCAGCCGCAGCGGCTCCATCAAGGTCTGGGCGATGCTGAAACGTGGATTGAGCGAGGCCAGCGGGTTCTGGAACACGATCTGCAAGCGCTTGCGCTGCGCCAACGCTACAGCCCGGGCGGCCCGGGTGGCCCAGGAGGCTTTGCGGGGCTCAAAGCGTTCGCCCCCAAGCCAGACGCTCCCGGCGCTGCGGCCCTGATCGCTGTGCAGCTGCAACAGGGCCAGCGCCAAGGTGCTCTTGCCCGAACCCGACTCACCCACCACGCCCAAGGTGCGGCCCGGCTGAAGGCCAAAACTCACCTCCTGCATCCCGCCCACCTCGACGCCACCCACGCTGTAGCGGTGGCTCAAAGCCCGCGCTTCAAGCAGCGGCGGGGCGGCCAAGGAGGTTGCTGGGGTCGCCAAAGGCAAGGGCGCGATGGACGCATGCGGAACAGGGGCAGTCTCCTCGTCGATGCTGCGCAGGCGCGCAGGCAAGGGGCCGTCGAGGCGCGGGCGGCAAGCCAACAAGGCGGCGGTGTAGGGGTCGGCGGGGGCGCTCAACACTTGAGCCACCCCGCCTTGCTCGCGGACTTGGCCGTGGCGCATCACCACCACCTCGTCGGCGATCTCGGCCACCAAGCCAAGGTCGTGGCTGATGAACAGCAGGCTCATGCCGTGACGCGCTTTCAGCCGCGCCAGCAGATCAAGGATTTGGCGCTGCACCGTCACGTCGAGCGCGGTGGTCGGCTCGTCGGCGATCAACAGCTTGGGCTCGCAGGCCAAGGCCATGGCGATCATGACGCGCTGCTGCTGACCGCCAGAGAGTTGATGCGGCCAAGCGTGCAGCCGCTGCTTGGGCTCCGACAAGCCCACCTCGGCCAACAAGTCGGCGGCGCGCGCCCACGCGGCGCGACGGCTCAGGCCCAAGTGCAGCTGCAACGGCTCGGCAAGCTGATCGCCGACGCACAGCACCGGATTGAGCGAGCCCATCGGGTCTTGAAAGACGCAGGCGATGGCACGACCGCGCAAGCCTTGAAGTTGCTTGGGCGTGGCCCGCAGCAAATCTTGGCCTTCAAACAAGATGCGTCCGCTGCGCTCGGCGTTGTCGGGCAGCAAGTTCAGGATCGACATGGCGGTGACGCTCTTGCCCGAGCCCGACTCGCCCACCAGCGCCACGGTGCGATGCGGCGCGATATCAAAGCTCACACCGCGCACGGCGTGGGTACGCTGCGTGCGGTCCAGCCGAAAGGCGACGTGCAGGTCGTGCAGGCTGAGCAACGGAGTGGTCATCTCATGCCTCCAAGCCGCGCAAACGCGGATCAAGGGCGTCACGCAGCGCGTCGGTCATGAGCGCAAAGGCGGTGACAAACAGCGCCATGAAGGCGGTCGCCGTCGCCAGCTGCCACCAGCAGCCCAGCATCAACTCGCTCTGAGCCTCGGCCAACAAGGTGCCCCAGCTCACTTGGTCGATGGCCACGCCCAGCCCGAGGTAGGACAGGATCACTTCGTACTTGATGAAGCCGACCACCAAGATCGACAACTGCACCAGCACACCATGGCTGACGTTGGGCAGGATGTGGCGCAGCATGCGCGCGCCCGGACTCACGCCGATGGCTTCGGCGGCCCGAACGTAATCGCGCCCGGCGTGCTTCATGAACTCGGCGCGCACCAAGCGGTACACGCCGGTCCAACCAGTCAAGCCCAAAATCACCACCACGCTGGTGATGCCCCGGCCCATCACCGCCGCGCAAGCCAGAATCAACAAGATGCCGGGGATGGCGGTGAAGACGTTGTAAAAGCCCTCCAACACATCCCCCACCCTGCCCCCCCAGAAACCGGCCAGCGCGCCCAAGGTGGTGCCGATCAGCGTGGCCAGCACGGCCGCCAACACACCCACCGTGACCGAGATGCGCGTGCCCTGCACCGCCTTGGCCCAGACATCGCGCCCCAGCCGATCCGCGCCAAAAGGCAAGGTGCTGGCCCGCACCATGGTTTGCACCCCGTCTTTGCCGACTTTTCCGTCTTGGGCGCGCCAGTAAGCCGTTCGCTCAGCCCAAGCGGCGTAGCGCGATGCCAGCGGGTCGATGGCGCTCAAATCAAGCACCGGCCCGCTGGGGGCCGCCAAGATGGGGGCCATTGCGGGCGCGGGGCCGATCCAGTCGGGCGGGGCATAGGGGAGCGCGCGCTCGCGCTGCCAATCCGCCGCCACCCAGCCCCATGCCGTCAGAAAAATCAGCCCGCCAAACAGCAGCACCACCGCCAGCGCCACCAGCCCCACCCGGTCTTGGCGATAGCGCTGCCACGCCAAAGCCCACACCCCACGGCCACCGTTCATGTCACCTTGCCTCATCGCAACACCACCCGGGGGTCGATGAGCCGGTAGAGCACGTCGGTCAGTAGGTTGATGCCCATGGTCAGCAGCGCCAGATAAACCGTCACCGCTTGGATGACCGGATAGTCGCTGCGGTTCACCGCCAGCAGCACTTCACGGCCCAA
>NZ_JBYSVC010000073.1:0-12203 GCF_057922285.1 Leptothrix toolikensis (SeqCode) | reverse complement strand
GCCTTTACCCCCGCCATGGGTATCAACGATGTTTGGGTGCGTCAAACCGACATGGCGGGCAATGTGTCGGGGTTTGATCCGCTGACACCTGCGCTGCATTTCACGCTGGTCAGTGCGAACGCCGCCCCCACCGTGGTGGTCGCCGACACCGGCTCGGTCGATACCCCCACGGTGGTCACCCAAACGGCCACGATCAACGTCACCCCGGGCGTGGCGGGCAGCACCGATTACGCCTACAGCTTGGACGGTGGCACCACGTGGACCTCGGTGCTGGGCTTGCCCATGACGGGCGGCACCATCACCATCCCGACCGCCGGCGACGGCACCTACACCGTCTTGGTTCACTCCTTGGAGCCCGTCACCGCCTTAGCGTCCAGCAATGCGCAGGTGACCTTCATCCAAGACACCGCCACCACCCTGATCACAGCGGCTCTGACGGTAGACACCGTCAACCTGATCAACGATCCGAACGGTACAGGTGCCACCGATGCCCTGACCCGTAACGGCAGCATCACCGTCAGCAACGTCGATCCGAACCTCGGCAGCCTGACCTACACCTATACCTTGAACGGCTTGGTCCAGCCGGCGGTCACGGTCGCGGCGGTGGCCACGCCTGATCCACTCAACCCGGCGCAGTTCATCGCCACCATCCCCAGCCCCACGCTGGGCGACGGTGCTTATACGGTCAGCGTGTATCAGAGCGACAAAGCGGGCAACACCACCTCAGCCACGCCGGTTACGGTGGCCTTTACGCTCGACACCACGCTGGCGCTGCCCGTGGTGACGCTGGTGACCGACACCGGCAACTTGGCCAACCCGGCCACCGCTTTGGACGGCATCACCAACCTGAGTGATCTGTTGGTCGCCAACCTCAAACCCGGTGCCGTGGTGGATTTCACCGTCACCGACAGCTTGGGCAACGTGGTGGGGATCGCCAACAACACCGTGCCAGTCAACGCCAACAACACGGCCAATATCTTGTCGGCGATCAACACCATCGTCTCACCCGATGGGGCCTACACCGTCACCGTCACCCAGACCGACTTGGCGGGCAACCAACAATCGCAAGCCCTGCCGCTGCTGATCGACACGCAGATCTCGACCCTGAGTGCGGCCTTGGTCACCGACACCGCCAGCGCCCTGAACCCCTTGGGCACCACAACCGATCTGATTTCGCAAGTCGGTGATGTGCTGATCACTGGCTTGGATGCGCATGTGGATGTGGTGAACTACACCTTCACCCTCACCGACAGTTTTGGCACGGTGTTGCTTGATCCGGCCACCAACCTGCCTTACCCCACGATCACGGGCAGCTTCGTGCCCACGGCCGGGGCCACGAGCCACACCTTGCTGGCCTCGACCGTGGGCCTGAGCAACGCCACCTACACGGTGTCGCTTGACCAAATCGACAAGGCCGGCAACAGCACGCTGGCCAACGGCACGACCAGCACCTTCACCTTTACCTACGACACCTTGGCCTTATCGCCGGTGATCAAGGCGTCCACCGACTCCTTCAATCCCGATCCGCGCACGGCGGTCGCAACAGCCACTGACACCATCACCAACGTCAGCGATCTGCTCTTCTCGAACCTAGAAGTAGGCGCTGCCGTCAAGTACACCATCGTCAATGCCCTGACCGGGGTGGTGGTCGGCCAGGCAGATACGCCGGTAGCGGTGGATCCCGCCAATGGCACGGCCCCCATCCTCAACCCGATCATGACCATCACCCCAACCGGGGTGGCTGGGGTGATGGACGACACCTATGCTGTTACGGTCACGCAAACCGATTTGGCAGGCCATACCAGCACGACCACCAGCACCTACGTCATCGACACGCTGATCAGCCCGCTCTCCGGCGCGGTGAGCTTGGACGGTATCCAGGCACCGAGACCCGATGGCCAAAGCACCTTTGACCATGTCGGCACCTTGGGCCAGATCAGCCTCAATGGCTTAGACCCCAACGTGGACTTGGTCTACTACACCTTTACCCCGATGGATCCGCTGACCGGCTTGCCCAACGGCACGCCGCCCATCACCGGCAGCATCGTGCCACCGGCTGGGGTCAGCGCTATGACGCTATCGCTCACCGACCCCACGTTGGCGTTGCTTGATGGGGCCTACACGGTGAACTTTTGGCAAGTGGACAAGGCCGGCAATTCGAGCCTGTCGATGCCGATGACCATGCTCTTTACCCTCGACACCCAGACCGTGGTTCCCAGCGTGGTACTGGCCAATGACACCGGCGACGCGCTCTACAACACCGGCACACTCATTGACGGCATCACGGCCGACCCGACACCCAAGGTGCAAGCCGGGGCCGAACTGGGTGGTGTGATCGAGTACAGCCTCGATGGTGCGACGTGGGTATCCGCCGCGAACTTGCCCAGCCTGCTGACGGGGGATGGCGCTTACGGCTTCTATGTGCGTCAAACCGACTTGGTGGGCAACGTGGCCACCTCGGGCAACACCGCAGCCACCGGGGGCTACACGTTCATCCTCGACACCGCCAAACCCGCGCTGACACTCGCGGCTGATCCGATGAGCTCCACCATGATCGGTGGTGTCCTTTATTCGAGCACGGGTGCGATCAACGTCACCAGCGGCGTCGATCCGCATGCTTCAACCTTGGCTTACTCCCTCGATGGCGGCCTGAGCTGGACCGCTGATCTCGCCACCTTGCCCGCCACGATCACCGCCCAAGGCATCCCAAGCGGTCAAACGATCACGGTCGATGTGGTGCAGATTGATGCAGCGGGCAATGGCAACGCTCAGCTGGTTCCTGGCGGCAAAGACAGCAGCATCACGCTGGTGTTTGACAACACCACCCCTGCACCTTGGGTCCAAATGACCACGGATTCGATCCCCGACCCGCTGCTTCTGGCGGGTTCAGCCACGGGTCGTTACAGCGTGGATGGCATCACCAACGTGCCCACCATCACCGCTGCGGTGACAGAAGCGGGGGCCACCTTGAGGTACTCGGTGCTCGACGCCACCGGCTTGGTCGTGGGCGATGCGTTGGGCACGCCGCAAACCGACCTGCCCTGGACGGGCACCTACACCACTCCGGCGGTGGACCCGATCACGCATCAAATCGGCTACACGGTGTATTTCCAGCAAGTTGACTTGCTGGGCAACATGTCGCCGGTAACGTCCATCCCCATCACCCTTGACACCGGCGTGAACGCGCCCACGGTCAGCTTGATGCAGGAGACCTCGGCGACCGCCATCACCCTGCCCGCTGTACTCACCTCCTACATCGGCCAGCTTTATGTGGCCCCCGCAGAGGCCGGCGGCTTGGTGCTGTTCAGCAGCAACAACGGCGGGACTTGGCAAGACATCAATGCCTTCACCCCCCAAATCGGCCTGAACAACCTGCTGGTGCATCAAATTGATGCAGCCGGCAATGTGTCGCCCGATACCCCCTTCACCTTCGATCTGGTGGCGGGCTATACCTTGGATACCGCCAATGCCAACACCGTGATGCTGGACGCCAACAACGCGCCGGTGGTCGATACGACCTTCCCCGCTTTGCCCAGCGTCAGCTTCACGGATGCCGGCTTGGCCGGCGACTTTGTGACCAACAACACCGCCTTGACGTTCTCAGCACCGCAAAATCCGGCGGGTCTGACCAGTGTCATCGAATACAGCGCCGATGGCGGTATCACATGGGCCGGGGTGGGTCCGGGCATGTTGGCCCTCGATCAGACCTACAACCTCTTGGTGCGTGAATCGGCTTTCGACCCAGCCGCCAACGTCACGCATTGCTCGGCAGTGGTGCCGTTCAATCTGACGGTGGACACCACCGCGCCAGCCCTCTTGCCCTGGAGCAGCGCAGCCGAGTTGTTCACCTCCACGTCAGGGACCAGCCATGCGGTGGCGGTACTGCGGCTCCATTACGCTGAAGGTGCCAGCGTAGACCCCACCAACTTGGCCGCCTTCAGCGGTGCCGCAGGCTTGGGCTACAACACCTCGGTGGTCAGCTCAGGCATTGCCAAAGATGGGTCGGTGCAATTGGGCATGCAAAGCGATGGCACCACGCTGATCGAGTTGCAATTCACCGAGACCGTGCTGGGCAGCTTCACCCAAGCCACCATCACCCCAGTCGGTCAGCTATCCGTCTCTGACGTCACCGGCAACTCCACCGCCCCCACCCCCACCGTGGACCTCACCACCTTGGGCATGAACTGGGTCATCTGGCAAAACCTGCCCTGATTCCCGCAAAGCCGGGGGGATTGCTCACCCCCCCGTCACCGGCGGGAAAAAAGCGACTTCGGAGCCGTCGGAGATTTCGGCGGCTTCGGGGCAGAGGGTTTGGTTGAGGGCGGCGCGGACGGTGTGTTCGCGACTCAGGGCGGTGGTGTGGGGCTCGCCCAAGGCGATGAGTTGGTCGCGCAACTGACCGACAGTGGTGCCGGGGGAGACTTCAACGGTTTCGGTGGCACCGAGGGCTTCGCGCAGCGAGGCGAAGTACATCAACTGAACATGCATGGGTCGGCTCTTGATCGGGGGCTTGTTGTTATTGCAAAAAACTCATCGGGATAAAGCTCACGGTCTGGCCGGGTTCAACCAGTGCGCCAGCGGGGATATCCACCAAGCCGTCGGCCCAGACCATGGAAGTCAGCACACCGGAGCTTTGATTGGGATAGACCGTCACGTTGCCATCAGCATCGAGCCGTGCGCGCACAAACTCGCGCCGTGTGTCGGCCTTGGTGCTCCGGAAAGCGGCCCGCAACGGCAACCCGCGCGACATGCCTAACATCGCCACCGGCACGCCTTGCAGGCGCAACAAGACCGGGCGCACCAGCAGCAAAAACGTCACCAAGCTGGAGACCGGATTGCCCGGCAAGCCGATGAACCATGTGCCGCCCACCGAACCACCCGCCATGCCACCAATCATCCCAAAAGCCAACGGCTTGCCCGGCTTCATGGCGATTTGCCACAGATCCAAGCGGCCTTCGGCCTGCACGGCGGGGCGCAGGTGGTCTTCTTCGCCGACTGAAACACCGCCGGAAGTGAGGATCAAATCGTGCCCTTCGGCCGCCAAACGCAAAGCGGCGCGGGTCGCTTCGAGCTGATCGGGCACCAACCCGAGATCGGTCACCTCGCAGCCCAAGGCTTGCAGCAAGCCGGACAAGGTGTAGCGGTTGGCGTTGTAGATCGCACCGGGCGGCATGTCCTCGGGGGCCACCTCGCCCGGCATGACCAACTCGTCGCCGGTGGAAAACAGCGCCACGCGCGGGCGGCGGGTCACGCCCAGCTGGGCCGCACCGACCGAAGCCGCCAAACCCAGCGCCGCCGGCGTGAGCCGAGTGCCTTGCTTGAGCACGGCACTGCCCTGCGCCACATCCTCGCCCCGGCGACGAATCGCCAAGCCATGCAGCGGCTTGATCTGGATGCGCACGGCCGCCCCACCACCGTCAGCCTCGGTCAAAGCCTCGCACTGCTCTTGCATCACCACCGCGTCCGCGCCAGCGGGAATCTGTGCGCCTGTAAAGATCCGGGCCGCTGTGCCCGGTTGCAGCGGTGCGCCCACCACCCCAGCAGGGATGCGCTGGCTGACGGGCAGCACCGTGCCGGGCGCAGGCACATCGACAGCGCGCAGGGCGTAGCCGTCCATGGCGCTGTTGTCACCGGGGGGGACATCAAGCGCGGCGATCACATCGACCGCCAACACCCGACCCAAAGCTTGGGCGGTGGGCACTGACTCGGTCTGCGCCAGAGGTTGAACGGCGGCCAACAGCTGAGCCAAAGCGGCGTCCAGGTTTTGCAAGGGAGCGTTGTTGCGCATGTTCAGGTCACAGTTCAGATCGGCTCAGACGACGGGTGCGTGGTCAACGATGTAGCGCTGCACCGTGGCGGTATCGGCGGGGATGACTTGAAAACGCTTGGGGCGCGATTCGAGATCAGCCAATGCCGCTGGGCGCGGTGCTTTGACATCGGGGCCAAGGGCTTCGGCGATGGTGGCTTCAAACTTGGCGGGCAAGGCGGTTTCCAGCACCAGCATCGGCACGTCGGCTTCGCGCAGCTCTTGGGCCACTTTCAGGCCGTCGGCGGTGTGGGTGTCGATCAGCACACCAAACTGCTCGAAAGTGGTGCGGATGGTGGCCAGACGGTCGGCGTGGGTGCTGCGACCCGACTGGAAACCGTAGTCGGCGATCTTGGCGAACTCTTCCGCCGTGAGCGTGAAAGCGCCTTCTTGGGCCAAGGCGCGACCAAACAAGGCTTGGGTGCGATCACCGTCACGGCCCAGCAGGTCAAAGACAAAGCGCTCAAAGTTCGAGGCCTTGCTGATGTCCATCGAGGGGCTGGAGGTTTCGAAGGTTTCGGCACTTGAGCGCACACGGTAGCTGCCGGTGCGGAAGAACTCTTCGAGCACGTTGTTCTCGTTGGTCGCCACCACCAAATGCTTGATCGGCAAGCCCATCATGCGCGCCACGTGACCGGCACAGACGTTGCCAAAGTTGCCCGAAGGCACCGCAAAACTCACCTGCTGGTTGTTGGTTTGGGTGGCTTGCATGTAGCCCGCGAAGTAGTACACCACCTGCGCCAAGAGCCGGGCCCAATTGATCGAGTTGACCGTGCCGATGCGGTACTTGCGCTTGAACTCCAGATCGTTCGACACCGCCTTGACGATGTCTTGGCAGTCGTCAAACACACCTTCGACTGAGAGGTTGTGGATGTTTTCGTCTTGCAAGCTGAACATCTGCGCTTGCTGGAAAGCACTCATGCGGCCCAAGGGCGAAAGCATGAAAACGCGCACGTTGTGCTTGCCGCGCATGGCGTATTCCGCCGCACTGCCGGTGTCACCTGAGGTGGCCCCCAAGATGTTGAGCGTCTCGCCCCGACGGCCCAGTTCGTACTCGAACAAGTTGCCGAGCAACTGCATGGCCATGTCCTTGAAGGCCAAGGTCGGGCCGTTGGACAAGCCTTCGAGCATCAAGTTCGGCACCAAGGGCGTGAGCGGTGTGATGGCGGCGTTGCCCCCAAACACCTCGGCGGTGTAGGTCTTTTCGACCAAAGCGCGCAGATCAGCCGGCGGGATGTCGTCAATGTAGAGCGAGAGGATCTCAAAGGCCAGCTCGGCGTAGCTCAGCGAGCGCCAAGCGTTCAGGGTTTCAGCTGAAACCTTCGGGTACGCCACGGGCAGGTACAACCCACCGTCCGGCGCGAGGCCTTCGAGCAAGATGTCAGAGAAGCCACGCAAAACGCGGGGTTCGGTCGGTTCGGTCGAAGGGGCACGGGTGCTGATGTATTTCACGGCGAATCAAGCAATCAAGGTGAATGAGGAGGGTCGGTGGCGGTGGGCGATGCGGGCGTCATTCGACGCCAGTGACACCGTTTTCCGAGGCGAGCCAGGCGCGAATTGTCGCCGCATCCACGGCCGCTGCGGCACCCCGTTGGCCCATGTGGGCTGAGCTCGCCCCTTGGCTGATCTCGACCCCACCGCCTTCGGTGCGGTGCAGACCAAAAAACCGCGCATCCACCGCTTGGTGAGCGTCTTGGGTCAGCAGGGCTTCGATCTCGTGCAGCAGGAACAAACTGTGTGAGGCGATGAAGACTTGGATGCCGTTGGCGCTCAGATCGACGATGCTTTTGGCCACACGCCGAATGAGCTTCGGGTTCAGATTGGCCTCGGGCTCGTCCCAAAAGAGCGCACCCTTATCAAGCAAAGCCCCGGTGGCAATCAGCCGCGACAGCATGCCGAGCTTGCGCAAGCCCTCAGCCACCAGCGGCATTTCCATCCGGCCCCGGGCGTTGCGCAAATAAAAGCGGCCGTTGCGGTCCAGCTCAATCGAGCCTTGCATGGCTTGTTCGATCGGTTCGAGCAGCTCGCGGATGCGCTTTTCCTTCACGCCTTGCTTGAGCGGCGCGCCCAGCAGCACGCAGGTGTCGCGCCAGGTTTCCTCAAACTCCAAGTAGTGGCCTTCATAGAAGGAGACGAAGTTGGGAAAGATCGTCAGCAGCTCACGCGTGGGTAGGTAGGCCGGCGAGGTGTCGAGCCAAGCGCTGGGTGCTTGGTTGATCGTCACTTCGGTGGTGCTTTGGGTGGCAAAACTGAAGCTCACGTCGTACTGCGGCTCAGAAAACGACAGCGCAATGTCACAGCGTTGCCGCCCCGGCTGACGCCGCGCCAGCCGCCCGAGCGATTCGGGCCGGAACACTTTGACCAACTTCTCAGCCAACTTGCTCTGCAAGGCGCTCTTGGTCGGCGCACTGGCCAGCCCACCCGCTTGGGGCTTGCGCCCTTCGGCGGCGCTCAGGGCGAGGTAGGTGTAGGCGATCTTGAGCAAGTGCGATTTGCCCGCACCGTTTTCACCCACGATCACATTGAGATGGCGGCCAAACATCAGGTCGGCCGACTGACACACGGTCAGGTTCTTGATCTGCAAACGCGTCAACATCAGCGTCACGCTCCCCAACGGCCTAAAGCCTCAGCATCACTGTCACGGGCATCGACCCAATGCACCGCACCGCTGACACTGGTTGCCTTCTTCCAGAACGGGGCCTGGGTCTTTAAATAATCCATCAAATACTCGCAGCCTTGGAAAGCAGCCCCCCGGTGCGCCGACGCCGCGCCCACCCAGACGATCTGTTCCTGCGCACCCAAGGGACCGATGCGGTGGATCACCCGGGCGGCACACAGCCCAAAGCGCTGGATGGCTTGATCGATCAAGGTCTCGATGCTGCGCTCCGTCATGCCGGGGTAATGCTCCAACGTGAGCGTTGAGCCTGGCTCGCCGCGCACCGTGCCCACAAAACTCACCACCGCACCCACTTGGCCCTCCATGCCCGCCCCTTCGGCGCGCAAGGCCGCCACTTCGGCCGAGAGATCAAAGTCCTCGGCTTGAATGCGCACCCGTGCGGGTTTAGCGGGAGCCGCTTCGCGCACCAGCATGCACACCGCCCGGGTCTCGATGGCTTCACCGCGCCCGACCGGGCCCATGCGCTCGGCGGTTTTGGCCTTGATGTTGATGCGCCCCACGTCGATCCCCAACACCTCAGCGATGCGGGCCTTCATGGCGGGCAAGTGCTGTGCCATGCGCGGCTGCTGCGCCACCACGGTGCTGTCCACGTTCATGACCCTCCAGCCCAAAGCGCGCACGCTGCGCAGCGCCTCAGCCAACAGCACGGTCGAATCCGCGCCCTTGAAGCGCGCATCGGTGTCGGGAAAATGCGCGCCGATGTCCCCCAAACCCGCTGCGCCCAAAAGCGCGTCGGTCAAGGCGTGCAACAAGGCGTCGGCGTCCGAGTGACCCAGCAAACCGCGCTCAAAGGGAATCGTCACCCCGCCCAGCACCAAGGCACGCCCCGGCACCAAAGCGTGGGTGTCCCAGCCCTCGCCCACCCGCAACTCCGGCCAGATGTTTCCGGTGTTGGCCACTGTGTTCACCATGAAGGCTTCCTTTTCTCGATAAAAGCTTGCACGCCTTCCAAGGTGGCGTCTTCCATCATGTTGCACGCCATCGTTTGGGTGGCCGCTTGGTAGGCTGCGGCCACGCCCATCTCCAACTGGCGATAAAACAGATCCTTGCCCCAAGCCAAGGCGACACGCGGCTTGGTCAGCAAGACGCTTACCAGCCGCTCGATCTCGGCGTCCAAGGCCTCGGGCTCGGCCACACGGTTGATCAAGCCTTTGTCGAGCGCTTGCTCGGCGCTGATGAATTCACCTGTCGCCAGCATCTCAAAGGCCGCTTTGCGCCCGATGTTGCGCGACAAAGCCACGGCGGGCGTCGAACAAAACAGGCCCAGATTGACCCCGCTGACCGCAAAGCGCGCTTTGTTGGAAGCCACCGCCATGTCGCACGCCGCCACCAACTGGCAACCCGCAGCGGTCGCCACCCCATGCACCCGCGCAATCACCGGCACCGGCAAGCGGGCGATGGTTTGCATGACTTGGCCGCATTGGCCAAAAAGCGCGCGGTAAGCGTCCATCGAGGGCTCGGCGCGCATCTCGACCAGATCGTGCCCCGCGCAAAAAGCTTTGCCCGCGCCCGCCAAGATGACGCAGCGCACGCTCTCGTCTTGGGCAATGGCGGCCCACTCGCGTTGCAGGGCGTCAAGCAGCGCCTCGGACAAAGCGTTGAAGGCTTGCGGGCGGTTCAAGGTCAGGGTCAACACCCCCCGGGCATCTTGGGTGCGCAGCAAAAGCGGTTCATCAAGGGTCAACATGAAGGGCTCCATGAAATCAAGGGCGGCCGCGACGATACCCGAAAGCCGCCAACCACCATGCCCTGAAAGGGACAATGGCGCATGTTTTTCAAACCACCCCACCCCACCCGCTTGCTCGCCGTGCTGCTTTGCCTAGGCGGTAGCTTGGCAGCCACCGCCGCCTTGGCCGATCACCCCAAGAAAAAAGCCCACCACCAAGCTGTCCACACCTTGCCCGAACAGGGTGCTTTGGCCTATGGCAGAAGCGATGCGGTGCGGACGTTTGCCGAGCAAATGAGCGTGCGCCATCCCGAGCTCGACCGAGCTTGGGTGGAGGATGTCCTCCAAGACGCTCGCCGCTTGCCGGTGGTGGAGCGACTCATCATGCCGGCCGCCACACCCAGCGCGAAGAACTGGATGGTCTACCGCGCGCGCTTTCTTGATCCGCTGCGCCAACAAGAAGGCCAACGCTTTTTAAAGGCCCACGCCCAAGCCTTCCAGCGGGCCGAAGACCGCTACGGCGTGCCCGCCGAGGTGGTGGCCGCCATCATCGGCATCGAAACCATCTACGGCCGCAATACCGGCAATTTCCGCATCCTCGACGCCCTAGCGACGTTGAGCTTCAACTTCCCCAGCGGCCGCAGTGACCGCTCAGGCTTTTTCCGCAGCGAGCTGGAGCAGTTCTTGTTGCTGTGCAAACGCGACCACATGGACCCCCTCAGCACACGCGGCTCCTACGCTGGCGCGATGGGTTTGGCGCAGTTCATGCCAGGCACCTGGCGCAACTATGCAGTCGATTTCAATGACGATGGCCGCATCGACCTCATCAACGACCCCACCGACGTGATCGGCAGCGTGGCTGCTTATCTGTATGCCAGCGGCTGGCAACGCGGGGTGCCGACCCACTTTGCCGTCAAGCCACCCGCCAACGACACCGCTCTCATCACCTTGCTTGGGCCAGATATTCAACCCAGCTTCAGCGCCTATCAGTTCAGCAACTTGGGTGCGCAGTTGGATGAAGCTGGGCAGGAATATCCCGAACTGCTCGCCTTGGTCATGCTGCGCAACGGCACCGAACTGCCGCCCGACTATGTGGCGGGCACCAGCAACTTCTGGGCACTGTCGCGCTACAACTGGTCGGCTTACTACACCATGGCCGTGATCGAGTTGAGCCGAGCGTTGGCAAACCGCCGTAGAAAATAAAAAGGCCCCGCCCACAATATTTTCAAGCGGCATCCGTCTACACAAGTATGGATGCCTCTCTTTCCTCCAACCCGACGCTGATGGCGATGGTGATAGCGGTGGCGACGACCGATAAGGAACAGCGCCTCACAGCCACCCTCTCGCAAGAGCGGGGGCGGCTGCGCAACTTCATCCGAGCTCAGGTGCGTGATGCAAGCGACGCGGAGGACATCTTGCAAGACGTGTTCTTCGAGTTCACGCAGGCTTGGCGTCTGCCCGAGCCGATTGAACAAGCTGGGGCTTGGCTGTTCCGGGTGGCACGGCATCGGATCATCGACCGCTTTCGCAAAAAGCGCGAAGAGCCGCTGCGCAGCGCGACATCAAACACCGATGCCTTAGATGCCTCGGATGCCGACGCGCACTGGTTGGAGGACGTGCTGCCCTCACCCGAGGACGGCCCCGAGGCGCTTTATGCCCGCAAGGTGCTGCTGCAACACATCAGCGCCGCGCTGGCCGAACTGCCCGAAGAGCAACGAGCGGTCTTCATCGCTCACGAGATCGAAGGCCGCAGCTTTGAGGCTATGGCCCAAGAACAGGGCTTGAGCACCAACACCTTGCTGGCGCGTAAACGCTATGCGGTGCTGGCCTTGCGCAAGCGGCTTGCGCCCATCCATGACGCTTTTTTCGAGTAACCGTTTTTCGCCGTCTTTAGGAGAACTTTCATGAACTGCAAACCCTGCAAACCCAATTGCGCCGCCCGTTTCGCCAAGATCGCTGTCATGGTCGTGCTCGGCATTGCCGCCATGGGCTATGTGGTGATGTCACTTTGGAACTGGCTGGTGCCGGGTCTGTTCACCAGCGCGCATGAGATC
>NZ_JBYSVC010000072.1:0-12317 GCF_057922285.1 Leptothrix toolikensis (SeqCode) | reverse complement strand
CGATCACCCCCGGCGCGAACAGATTCAGTCGAGAAAGTTTGCCGCCGTACTCGACGAACACCAGTTGGTTTTGTGTACTGCGAAAGCGGCTACCGATGGCCCCAGCCAAGCCGGCGACCAGTTGTGTTTGCGATGCCATGTTGCATTCCCCTTCAGGGGCGAAAGCGCCCTGAGAAAGCCCAATCTAGGCCTGAAAGGTGAACGGCACAAGCCGTATTTCTCACCCTTTGTCAAAGGGGGCCGGGGAGATTTCCCAACACATCCACCAGCGTCCGTGCCACCACCTTGGTGGCGCGGCGCAGGTCTTCGAGCACGAGGTGTTCGTCGGCGCGTTTGGCGTTGCTTTCAAACACGGTGCGCGGGCCGGCACCGTAGATGGCGGCGGGGATGCCGTAGGCACCGAACAGTCGCACATCGGTGTAAAGCGGCGTGCCAGAGGTCGGGATCGGCTCGCCAAACACCGCTTCGCCGTGGCGTTGCAGGGCGGCCACCAAGGCGGCGTTGCCCGCTTGGGGCTGGAGCGACTCGGCCAACAGCAGGCGGCGGATTTCGACGCGCAGGCCGGGGTAAGTGGCAGCGGCTTCTTCGATCACGCGGCGCACATCGGCTTCAACCTCGCTGGAGTTTTCTTCAGGGATCATGCGGCGGTCGAGTTTGAAGACCACCTTGCCAGGCACCACGTTGGTGTTGGTGCCGCCTTCGATCCGGCCCACGTTGAGGTACGGATGCTTGATGCCCGGCACCTGCGACGTCACAGCCTTGTAGCGCTGGTTCTGGGCGTAAAGCGCGTTCAGGATCTGCACCGCGCCTTGCAGCGCGTCGATGCCGGTGTCGGGAATGGCGGCGTGCGCCATCTTGCCGTGGACCGTCACCTCAAGCTGCAAACAGCCGTTGTGCGCAGTGACCACTTGGTAGCTGAAGCCGGCAGCCAAGAGCAAGTCGGGCTGGGTCAGGCCTTGCTGCAACAGCCAGCCGGGGCCGAGTTCACCGCCAAACTCTTCGTCGTAGGTAAAGATCAGCTCGGCCGCCCCTTTCAGCGCCAGCCCTTGCGCGGCGCTCACGGCCTCCAAGGCGCGCACCGCAAAGGTGTAGGTCGCGAAATCGCTCTTGCTCACGGCCGAGGCCCGACCGTAGAGCTTGCCGTCCACCACCTCCGCGCCATAAGGGTCGTGCGTCCAGCCCTCGCCGGGCGGCACCACGTCGCCATGGGCGTTGAGCGCGATGGTCGGCCCACCTGCACCGTAGCGGCGACGCACGATCAAGTTGGTCAGCGACTCCAAGCCGTAGTCGCGCACGGCTTGCGCTGGCACGGGGTAAGCCGCCACCTCAAAACCGAACGCCGTCAGCAACTCAGCGGTGCGCTGGGCGTGCGGGGCGTTGTTGCCGGGCGGGGTGTCGGTGGGCACGCGCACCAAGGCTTGCAAAAAAGCCACTTGCTGGTCGAAATGCTGGTCGATCCAAGCGTCAAGCAAAGCGTGGAGGGTCGTCATGGGGTCATCTCACGTTCAAGTTGGTCCACCAAAATTTTGAAGGCCTGCACGGCCAGCTCGGCGTCGTCGCTGGTGATGCTCTCCAGCGGGTTGTGGCTGATGCCACCGTTGCCGCCCCGCACAAACAACATCGCCTGCGGCAAGAGCTCGTGCAACTTCATGGCGTCGTGCCCGGCCCCGCTGGGCAAGGTGTGTACCGGCAAACCCAGCTGCGCCACGGCGCGCTCCCAGCGGGCCTGCCAAGCGGGGTCGCTCGGTGCTGCGGGCGCGCGCATGCTTTCTTCGAGCTGGGCGTGCAGCCCGCGTGCGGCGCAGATCTCGTCCAAGTGACGGCGCACATCGGCCAGACAGGCGTCACGCGCACTGTCGGTGGTGGCGCGGATATCAAGGCTGAAGCGGCAGCAGCCCGGCACCACGTTGATGGAGCCGTTCGGCACGCTGAGCATGCCCACCGTGCCCACCACGTGCTGCACCGACGCGGCGCGTTGTTCGACAAAGAGCAGCAGCTCAGCCACCGCCGCCGCCGCATCGCGCCGCCGACCCATCGGCGTGGTACCGGCGTGGCTGGCTTGACCGCGCACTTCGCCCATCAGCCGCACGCTGCCGTTGATCGAGCTGACCACGCCCAGCGGCAAGTCCAGCTCGCTCAGCACCGGACCTTGCTCGATGTGAACTTCGACAAAACCGAGATAGCGCGCCGCGTCGCGGGCCAGCGCGGGGATCTGCGCCACGTCCAAACCGGCCTCAGACAGCGCAGCGCGCATCGGGATGCTTTCGGCATCGAGCTGATCGAGCCACATGGGCTCGAACTGCCCCACCAACGCGCTTGAGCCGATGAAGGTGGCTTTGTAGCGCTGGCCTTCCTCTTCGGCAAAGCCAACCACCTCGATGCCAAAGGGCAGCCGCCGACCGGCGCGGTGCAGCTCGCGCACCACCGCCATCGGCACCAAGATGCCCAAACGCCCGTCGTACTTGCCACCGTTGCGCACGGTATCGAAGTGGCTGCCCGTGAGCAGCCGACGGGCCTGCGGCTCCGTGCCGTGATAAACCCCCACCACATTGCCCACGGCGTCGATGCCAACCTCATCGAAGCCACAGTCCTCGCGCATCCAGCGCGCCAACTGTGCCGCGCAAGCGCGGTGCGCCTCGGTCAAATAGGTGACGGTCAACTCACCGCGTTCGGCGTAGCCCGGTTCGCTGTGCTGTGCCAGCTGCTCGGCTCTATCCCAAACCTGGTGGCCCAGCTCGGGACTCAGTCCGAACTTGTCGCCCAAGCGGATCTCGGCGATGCGGTGGATGTTGCGCAAACACTCAGCGCGCTCGTCCTCCGGGTGTGCCGCCAGCCGCCGCTCAAAGGTGGCGATGATCTCCTGCCGCCCCAAACCTTGGCCACGCGGGCCGCGCACCGCCAAGATGAAGGGAAAGCCAAAGCGGGCGTTGTAGTCAGCGTTGAGCTGCTGCAACTGCGCGAATTCAGCCGGAGTGCAAGCGGTCAAACCCGCACGGCTTTGCTCGCCGGTCGATTCCATCGTCAAGGTTTTGCTCACCATCGCCTTGCCCGCCAGCTCAGGGTGGGCGCGGATCAGGCCGAGTTGTTCGGTGAGCCGAGCGTGGCGTACCACCTCGGCCAGCACCTGCTTGAGGTGCGCCAAACTTTTGAACGGCCGCTGGGTAGCGGCCCGCGCAGCAATCCAAGGCGAATGCTCATAGGTGCCGTCGAGCAAGGCGACACATTCATCAAGCGTGGCGGCGTTGAGCTGCGCCAGCGTGATGCGTGGTGTGATGCGTGGCATGAGAGAAGACATGGGCAGGCTCACTCCCACACAAAGGCGGTGGCTGGGTTGAAGGGATGGGTTTGACGCCAGTGCCGGGCGATGTCGATGCGGCGCGTGATCCAGACCCGGTCGTGGCTTTGGATGTGATCCAAAAAGCGTTGCAGCGCCTTGATGCGCCCCGGTCGGCCCAACAAGCGGCAATGCATGCCAATCGACATCATCGACGGCTGCTGCGCGCCTTCGGCGTACTGCACGTCAAAGGCGTCGCGCAAGTACTCAAAGAACTCGTCACCGTGGCTGTAGCCCTGCGGCAAGGCAAAACGCATGTCGTTGCAGTCCAAGGTGTACGGCACCACCAGCTGCGGCGCCAAGCTGCCATCGGTTTTGCGCACCTGCAACCAAAACGGCAGGTCGTCGCCGTAGTAATCGCTGTCGTACTCAAAGCCCCCCAAGTCAGCCACCAGCCGACGGGTGTTGGGGCTGTCGCGGCCGGTGTACCAGCCCAAGGGCCGCTCGCCGGTGAGCTGCTCGATGAGGCTCATGCCAAGGCGCATGTGCTCACGCTCCACGGCTTCATCAAGGTTTTGGTAAGGGATCCAGCGCCAGCCGTGGCAAGCGATCTCGTGGCCAAGTTCTTTGAAGGCTGCGGTGAGTTCAGGATGACGTTGCAGCGCCATCGAGACCCCAAACACCGTCAGCGGCAGGCCGCGTTGTTCGAACTCACGCAGGATGCGCCAAACGCCCACGCGGCTGCCGTATTCATAGATGCTTTCCATGCTCAAGTGCCGCGCCGCAAAGGCCGGCGGATTAAACATCTCGGAGAGGAACTGTTCGCTGCCCGCATCGCCGTGCAACACCGAGTTCTCGCCGCCCTCTTCGTAGTTGAGGACGAACTGCACAGCAATGCGCGCGTTGCCGGGCCACTGAGCGTGGGGTGGGTTGCGACCATACCCGACCAAGTCACGGGGGTACGGCGGGGTGGAAGAAGGATGCATACCGGGGTTCAACCTTGGGTTTTTCGACGGGATGGGCTGACTTTGGCGGGCGCAACCTGTGGGAGCAACACGCTGGCCAGATCGGGCACACGCGGATGCAGGCGCAAGTTGCGCTCCACTTGCCCAAGGTGCGCCGCCATCAGCTGTTCAGCCGCTTCGGCATCGCGGCGCACCAGCGCTTCGACCAACTGGCGGTGTTCGCCGTGCGACTGCTCGGCCGAATGGGCGCTTTGATACATCAGCGAAATCAGCGCGCTGCGCCGCAGTAAGTCGTCGAGCAGTTGCGCCAGCACCTCGTTGCCCAACATGCGCGCCAACAGCACATGAAAGTCGGCCAAGAGCCGCGTGCGCCCCGGCACATCGGTGCGCGCCACCGCCGTGGCCTCGGCCTGCAAGTGGGTTTCCAAACGCTGCTGCATCAGCCGCAACTGGCTGTCGCTGAGCTCGGTGCAGAGCTGACGCACCATGGCCGACTCCAGCATGGCGCGCACTGCAAAGACCTGCTGCGCTTCGGCCACGCTGGGCTGAGCGACAAAAGCGCCGCGCGCGGGCTCCAACGTCACCAGCCGATCGCGGCTGAGCTGATGCAGGGCTTGGCGCACAAGGGTGCGCGAGACCTGAAAGATGTCGGCGATGGGTTGTTCGGCCAATTTGGTGCCGGGCATCAAGCGGCGCTCGACGATGGCCGTGGTGATGGCTTGGACGATGCGCTGCGTCGTGCCGTCCAACGCAGCAGGATGGGGCGAGGTAGGCGGGGCAGATGACGCAGAGGGAGCAGGAGCAGCGCGGCGAGACATGGTTGAAAGTGTATACACTTTGTTGAAGCAAAGTGCTCAACATGCGCACCCAATGTGCCAAGAAAGGAACCCCATGGGCCACCTCAGCACCCATGTGCTCGACACCATGCATGGCTGCCCCGCCGCTGGCATGCAGCTCAGCTTGCAACGCATCCACCCCGATGGCTCGGTCGAAACCCTGCAACACATCACCCTCAACGGCGACGGTCGCAACGACGGGGGCGCGCTTCTCAAGGCTGAATCCATGGCCCAAGGGCGCTATCGACTGTTGTTTGCCGTGGCAGATTACTTTCGCCAACGGGGGGTGACCCTGCCTGAGCCGCCCTTCATCGACGTGGTGCCCATCGACTTTGGCATCCATGACGCCCAAGGGCACTACCACGTGCCGCTGCTCGTCAGCCCGTGGTCCTATGCCACGTATCGGGGCTCCTGAACACCTTTTCGTGCCCCAAAACTGTATACAGCGCACCATCATGGACACCTATCTTTTGAATCACATCCTCGACTACAGCAACTTGCTGCTGCGTTGGGCGCATGTCATCACCGCCATCGCTTGGATCGGCTCATCGTTCTATTTCGTCTTCCTCGACAACAGCCTCACCCGCCCCACCTCGCCCGATTTGATCCAGCGCGGCGTGGGCGGTGAGCTCTGGGCGGTGCATGGCGGCGGCTTTTACAACCCGCAAAAGTACCTCGTGGCACCCAAGACCCTGCCGGAGCATTTGCACTGGTTTTACTGGGAGAGCTACTCGACGTGGCTCACCGGCTTTGGCCTGTTCACAGTGCTTTACCTCTTCAACGCCAGCACCTTTTTGATCGACGCCAACGTGCATGCGTGGCCCCCCGCGCAGGCCATTGGGGCGGCACTGGGGTTTTTGGCGGCGTTTTGGCTCGTCTACGACGTGATCTGTCGCAGCTTTGGCGGGCGGAAATACGGTGATCTGATCGTCGGCCTCGCCGTCTTGCTCTGCGTGATCGGCGCGGCGTGGCTGGCCAGCCAGCTCTTTGCCGGCCGGGCGGCCTTTTTGCTGGTCGGCGCCATGATGGCCACCGCCATGAGCGCCAACGTCTTCTTTTGGATCATTCCCGGCCAAAAGAAGGTCATCGCCCAGCTCAAGGCCAGCCAAGGGGTCGATCCCGTCCACGGCTTGCGCGCCAAGCAGCGCAGCGTCCACAACACCTATTTCACGCTGCCGGTGCTGGTGGCGATGCTCTCCAACCACTACAGCTGGCTCTACATGGGGCCACACAACTGGGTGGTGCTGGTGCTGTTGATGCTGGCCGGGGCTTTGATTCGGCACAGCTTTGTAGCGCGCCACAAAGCCAGCGTCGAAGGCCGACGCGCACCCTGGGAACACGCCCTGATCGGCACAGCTTTGCTGCTCGGCGTGGCCTTCTGGCTGGCCCCAGCACCGCCCAGCGCGGCTGAGCGCGAAGCCGCCACCCACCCGCTGCGTTTTGCCCAAGTGCAAAGCGTGATCGAGCAGCGCTGCGTGCCCTGTCACAACGCCCAGATCCAGAACAAAGGCGTCGCCCTGCACACCCCTGAGCGCATCCAGCGCCACGCCCAAGCCATCTACCAGCAAGCGGTCATGCTCAAGCTCATGCCGCTGAACAACGCCACCCAAATCAGCGAACAAGAACGCCAACTGATCCAGCGTTGGTTCGAGATGGGTGCGCCGCTGGAATGAAGCTTGCTTTGACTGCGTGACATCGTTCACATCACGCCCATCGCGCCTCACCCAAACGCCAAGGACACTTTGATGACTGCCGCATCCGTTCAAACCGTCCACCCCGTGGATGAACGACTCCCCACCGGCCGACTGGCCGCGCTGGGTTTGCAACACGTGCTGGTGATGTATGCCGGTGCCATTGCCGTGCCGCTGATCGTCGGGCGCGCCTTGAAGCTCAGCCCCGAGCAAGTGGCCACCCTGATCTCGGCCGACCTCTTTTGCTGCGGACTGGTGACGATCATTCAGTCCTTGGGTTTGGGCAAGTTTTTTGGCATCAAGCTGCCGGTGATGATGGGCGTGACCTTCGCCGCCGTGGGCCCGATGGTGGCGATGGCCAACGCCCAAGGCGGGGTGGACGGTGCCCGGGCGATCTTCGGCGCGATCATCGGTGCCGGGTTGATCTCGATCGCCATCGCCCCGCTGATGAGCCGCTTGCTGCGCTTTTTCCCGCCGGTGGTCACCGGCACCATCATCGCGGTCATCGGCATCAGCCTGATGCGCGTCGGTGTGGGTTGGGCCTTGGGCGGACCGGCCCACTTGGCGCAAAACGTCGATGTGCCCAAACTGGCCGTCATGGTGGATAGCGCCAAGGCAGCGGTAGCGGCTGCATCCCAAGCGGCCTCGGCCCCGGCACTCAAGCTCGCGGGCAGCGTGCCGATGCTCAACAACCCCAACTACGGCGCACTCGACAACCTCGGCATCGCGGCGTTCGTGCTCCTCAGCATCGTGCTGCTCATGAAGTACGCCCGGGGCTTTGTGAGCAACATCACCGTGCTTTTGGGCATCGTGGCAGGCTGCGGGGTGGCGGCCCTGCTGGGCAAGATGAACTTTGACAAAGTGGCCAAGGCCTCTTGGTTCGATGTCGTCACCCCCTTCGCCTTCGGTCTGCCCACTTTCGACATCGTCATGGTGCTGACCATGGCCTTGGTGATGATCGTGGTGATGATCGAATCGACCGGCATGTTCCTCGCCTTGAGTGATATGACCGGCAAGAAAATCAGCCCACAAGAACTCGCGGCCGGGTTGCGTACCGATGGTCTGGGCACCGTCTTGGGCGGTATCTTCAACACCTTCCCCTACACCAGCTTCTCGCAAAACGTCGGTCTGGTCGGCGTCACCGGCATCCGCAGCCGTTGGGTCTGCGTGGCCGGCGGGGCCATCATGATCGTGCTGGGCCTGCTGCCCAAGGTCGGGGCTTTGGTCGAGTCGATTCCCCAAAGCGTGCTGGGTGGTGCGGGCTTGGTGATGTTCGGCATGGTGGCCGCCACCGGCATCCGCATCCTCTCCGGCGTGGACTTCAAAACCAACCGCCACAACCTGAGCATCGTCGCCATCTCCATCGGTTTCGGCCTGATTCCGCTGGTGGCACCGCGCTGGATGCAGCAAATGGCGCTGCCCCTGCACCCGCTCATGGAGTCGGGCATTTTGCTGGCGTCCTTCTCAGCCGTGCTGCTCAACGTGGTGTTCAACGGCAGCCGCCGCAACAGCGACAACAGCGACATCACCACGCAAGCCCACACCGCATCTTTTTCCACCCAAGAGGTCCTATGAAAACCACTGCCATCCACACCCTGATCGCCACCGCTGTTCTTGCGAGCATCGCCGCCTTGCCTGCGGTGGCGCAGGCCCAAAC
The DNA here is from genome assembly GCF_057922285.1 of Leptothrix toolikensis (SeqCode). Taxonomy (NCBI): domain Bacteria; kingdom Pseudomonadati; phylum Pseudomonadota; class Betaproteobacteria; order Burkholderiales; family Sphaerotilaceae; genus Leptothrix; species Leptothrix toolikensis (SeqCode). Next base: position 3,894 of record NZ_JBYSVC010000072.1, on the reverse strand, counting down.
CAGTGTCAAGTTAAGCGGCTTGGTTGATCTGGGCGTCTCCTCGCTGAAAAATCCCGGCGATGCCTCGGCCAAGACCACGATTGATAGCGGCAACATGAGCACCAGCTGGTTTGGCTTTAGCGGCAGCGAAGACTTGGGCGGTGGACTGTCAGCGGTCTTTAGTGCAGAACAATTCATCCGGCCCGACATGGGTCAATCCGGGCGCTTCACGGGGGATGGGATGTTCACCCGAGGGGCCTACGTCGGCCTGAAGTCGAGCACCTTGGGCGGCATGACCCTCGGCCGCAACACCACGCCGTTGTTCATCTCAACCTTGGTCTTCAACGCTTTCGGCGACTCTTTTGGCTTCTCCCCGGCCATCCGCCACTACTTCATCAGCGGCACCGTGACCGGCGACACCGGCTGGAATGATTCGGTGCAGTACAGCAGCCCGAACATGGGTGGCCTGAGCGTCAACCTGATCAACGCCCAAGCTGAAGGCAGCAACGGCATCAACTGGGGCGGCAACGCGATGTACTTCTCGGGCGCACTGGCCCTGAGTTACGCCATGCAAGACGTCAAGAAGGACATCAGCACCACGGTCGCGGTGGACGACACCCACACGTGGCAGCTCGGTGGCTCCTTCGACCTGAAGTCGGTCAAGTTCTATGCCCAGATCGGTGATGTGAAGAACAACACCACCGGCACCGACCACAAGATCAGCGGCGCAGGGGCCAAGGTGCCCATGGGCAACGGTGCGGTTTTGTTGCAGTGGGGTCGCCTTGAAAGCACCCCGTTGGCGGGTGCCACCACAGCACGCAACACCTTGTCGCTTGGCTATGACCACACGCTGAGCAAACGCACCGATCTGTACGCCGTGTGGATGCGTGACTCGGTGGATCAGTTGTCGGACGGCGGCGGCGTCTCGGTAGGGATCCGGCACGCGTTCTGAATTGAATCTCCCCGGTGATGGAGGGGGGTGGCAACACCCCCCAAATGAGGGTTAGCCCTGAGCCACATTCGTGACAAATCGTGCAAAAGCGCAACAATGCGGCCATCTTTTAACAGGAGCTCTCCATGAAACGCACTGCCTTCCCGTCCACTCGCCTTGGTCTTCTGAGCTTGGCCACTTTGGCCGCCTTCGCGGGCTCAGCTCATGCTGAGACCACCCTGAAGCTCACCGGGACCATCGACATCAGCGTGGGCTCCTCAAGAGCGCCTAACGGCGCAGGCATTGCCAGCTTGGACAGCGGCAACATGAGCACGAGTTGGATCGGTTTCGAAGGCAACGAAGAGCTCGGCGGCGGCTGGAATGCGATCTTTCAAGCCCAAGAGTTCTTGCGTGCGGATACCGGCGCGACGGGTCGTTTCACGGGCGACGGTCAGTTCTCACGCGCGGCCAATGTCGGTCTCAAACATGCCAAATACGGCACGCTGACGGGCGGTCGCAACACCACCCCGCTGTTTGTCTCGACCTTGATGTTCAACGCCTTTGGTGATTCCTTCGGCTACTCGCCAGCGATCCGGCAGTACTTCACCAGCGGCACCGTCACGGGTGACACCGGCTGGAACGATTCAGCGCTCTACACCAGCCCGTCGCTGGCGGGTTTCACGCTCGGCGTGATCGGTGCTCTGGGCGAAGGCAGCGGCGGCCGCAACTGGGGCTACAACCTCGGCTATGCGCGCAACGCGCTGGGTTTGTCCTACTCGCAACAATCGGCCCGCAAAGACAACAGCCCGACATCGGCCGTGGATGACACCCGTACCAGCCAGATCGGTGCGTCGTATGTTTTGGGCATGGTCAAGCTGTTCGCGCAAGCCGGTGACGTGCAAAACCTCACCACGGACACCAACTACAAAATTGGCGGTTTGGGGGCCACCCTGAGCTTCGGTAAGGGCTCATCCATCATGCTGCAAGCCGGCAAGATCACCCCGGGCCTCAGCACCTTGCCGACACGCACCACGGTGTCGCTCGGCTATGACCGTGCCTTGTCCAAGCGCACCGACGTGTACTTGGTCGGCATGAGCGAAAAGGTGGATAACCTCACCGACGGCGGCAGCTTCTCGCTGGGCGTGCGCCACAGTTTCTAAGCCGCGTCGCGCTGCGACAAAGCGAAGAAACCATGCCGGGGCACCGATAATCCCCGGCATGAACCCTAACTCTTTCTCGAATCTGCCCCTGCCGCCCGCGACCTTGGTCACCTTGGAGCGCTTGGGCTATGTGGCGATGACACCGATCCAAGCCGCCGCCCTGCCCTTGGCGCTGGCCGGCAAAGATCTGATCGCGCAGGCCGCCACCGGCAGCGGCAAAACAGCCGCCTTTGCCTTGGCCTTGCTGCAACGCATCGAGACCAGCCGCTTTGATGTCCAAGCCTTGGTGCTGTGCCCCACGCGCGAACTGGCCGATCAAGTCACCCAAGAGATCCGCCGCTTGGCCCGCGCTGAGGACAACATCAAGATCTTGACCCTGTGCGGCGGCAGCCCCATCCGGCCGCAGCTCGACAGCTTGGCGCACGGCGCGCACATCGTGGTCGGCACACCCGGGCGTTTGATGGATCACCTAGAACGCGACAGCCTGAACTTGGCGCAGCTCAGCACCTTGGTGCTCGATGAGGCCGACCGGATGCTCGACATGGGCTTCATCGACGACATCCGCACTGTCGTCAAACGTTGCCCCAAAAATCGGCTCACGTTGCTCTTTTCAGCCACCTACCCGGACGACATCGCCGCCTTGGCGCAGCAGTTCATGCGCACGCCGCAGCGCATTGAGCTCAACGCCCAGCACAGCGCGAGCACCATCGAGCAGCATTGGTTCGAGGTGAATGAAGCCGACCGCCTGCACGCCGTGACTTTGCTGCTTTGGCACCATCGCCCGAGCCGCACCTTGGCCTTTTGCAACACGCGCCAGCAATGCCGCGATCTGGTCGAGGTGCTCAAGGCCCACGACATCGAAGCCTTGGCGCTGCACGGCGAGCTGGAACAGCGCGAACGCGATCAAGTGCTGCTGCAATTTGCCAACCACAGCATCTCGGTGCTGGTGGCCACCGATGTGGCCGCACGCGGCTTGGATGTGGCCGACATGGACGCCGTGATCAACGTCGATGTTTGCCATGAACCCGAAGTCCACGTGCATCGCATCGGCCGCACCGGCCGCGCTGGGGCCCAAGGCTTGGCGCTCAACTTGGTCAGCATGGAAGAAATGGGCCGCGTGGGCCGCATCGAGCTGCTCCAAGGCCGCGAAACCGTCTTTGAAGCCCTGCCCGCCGAACCCGACGGTCGCCCCGAGCCACTGCGTCCGCCGATGATCACGCTGCAAATTCTGGGCGGCCGCAAAGACAAAATCCGCCCCGGTGACATCCTTGGCGCGCTGACGGGTGATGTGGGCCTAGACGCCAAACTGGTCGGCAAAATCCACGTCGGCGACTACACCGCCCACGTCGCCATCGCCCGCACCCACGCCGACGAAGCCCTCAAACGCTTGGACGCCGGCAAACTCAAGGGCCGCAAAGTCAAAGTGCGCTACCTGCACGACGTGGTCTAAACCCCCACCCCAGCCCCTCTCCCGCCACGCGGGCGAGGGGAGCTATCCACAGTCCTGAGCCCCTCGCCCACGTTGTGGGAGAGGGGTTGGGGTGAGGGCCTGCACGGCAGCGTGTTGGCCCTCCAGCAGCCGCATGCCCGTGCCGTACAGCAAATGCGCCACCAACCCCGTCACCCCCGATAGGTTTTGCAGCAACCCTTGGATCTCGCGCTGCGTCAACACCACCGGCAAGCGCTGCGCCTTTTTGGCCACCACCACTTCTTCCAGCCAAGGCAGATCAACTTGCAGCACTTGCTTGTACAAAAACAGCAGCGCCGCCTTGGCTTGGTTTTGTGTCGAAGCCGACACCGTGCGCTCGACCGCCAAATGACTCA
>NZ_JBYSVC010000071.1:0-12482 GCF_057922285.1 Leptothrix toolikensis (SeqCode) | reverse complement strand
CGAGGCGAAACACACTCAGATCGCGGCGGTTGGCCTTGCGGATACCGGCTTGGGTGATACCGATTTCCACGCCCGGCACGGGGTGAAGGTCAGCGGGATTCGGAGCAGCAAGATGAACAGGCATGGCGAAGCAATCAAGTCGGGCAAAGGGGACTCATTGTAGGGACGGGATGGGCGAACGCGGAGCCATCGCCAACACCATGTGGTCCGCCCAAACGCCCGATGGATCTTGGCAGGCGCGCCGCAAAACGCCCTCATGCTCAAAACCCAAGTGTTCGGCAAAGCGAATGGCGCGGGTGTTGCGCGCATCGCACCAAACCTCAAAACGACGTATCCCACAGGCTTGGGCCTGATCCATCACCGCTTGCACCGCCTCACGCATCAGCCCTCGGCCTTGCATGGCGACATCGCCGACATAGCCGAGCTGACAACGGGGCACCGTCGTATCAAAACTATGCAGGTCGATCATGCCGACAAAGTGGCTGGGCCGTTCAAAGACCACATAGCTCAAGACCGAGGCATCGCGCTCCATGGCATGGCGGGTGGTCCGGCAGAAGTGGCGCGCCCGTGCCGGCGTCCAGCGCTCCTGCGCCCAGTCGATGAAGGCCCAGTGGGCTTTGGAGCGCAGCACGGCCTCACGCAGCAACACGGCATGATCCAAGCGGATTTTTTCGAGGCGTAGCCGACCCGTTTCAAACGCTTCCGGGCTCTGGCGCAACAACAATCGGTTCATGCCACCAAGCATGCGCAAAAGACGCATAAAAAAACGGGGACTGTGGGTCCCCGTCGTCATGGTGCTGTGCGATGTTGCGCAGCTTGGTGCAGATCAGTGCTGATCAGCTCAGCTTGCCGTGGCACTGCTTGTATTTTTTGCCGCTGCCGCAGGGGCATGGGTCATTGCGACCCACCCGAGGCACGTCATCAGCCGCCGCGATCCCGGCAGCAGCCACAGCCGCTGCCTCTTGCGAGACGCTGCCGTCGTCATTCGGGTGCGTGTAGGTGATGTTGCTCAAGTGGCTCGCCTGCTCTTCGATGGCTTGGGCGGCCAAAGCCACTTCGTCGCGCGTTTGGATGCGCACGGTCATCAACACGCGGGTGACATCCATGCGGACCGAATCAAGCAGTTGACTGAACAGATCGAAGGCTTCGCGCTTGTATTCCTGCTTGGGATTCTTTTGCGCATAGCCGCGCAGATGAATGCCTTGGCGCAAGTAGTCGAGCGCAGCCAGATGTTCACGCCAGTGGGTATCGAGCGACTGGAGCAAGATCATGCGCTCAAAGCCCACAAACTGATCGCGCCCGGCCAGTACCAACTTGGCCTCAAAAGCCTCATCGGCGGCCAACACCACGGCGTTCAGGATGTCTTGGTCGGCAAGCGTCTCGCTTTGCTGGGCCAGCTCGCGCAGCGCCACGCTAACGTGCCACTCGTCGCGTAAATTGACTTCCAGCCCGGCCAGATCCCATTGTTCTTCGACGCTATCGAGCGGCACAAAAGTGCGCACCACATCGGCCATCGCGCCGTGGCGCAAATGCATGATTTGGGCGTCCAGATCCGGCGCGGCCAGCAACTCGTTGCGCTGGGCGTAGATCACCTTGCGCTGATCGTTGGAAACGTCGTCGTATTCGAGCAGCTGCTTGCGCATATCAAAGTTGCGCGCCTCGACCTTGCGCTGCGCCCCTTCGATGGAGCGGCTGACGATGCCGGCTTCGATGGCTTCGCCCTCGGGCATCTTCAGGCGGTCCATGATCGCCTTGACCCGTTCGCCGGCAAAGATGCGCATCAAGGCATCGTCAAGCGAGAGATAAAAGCGCGAACTGCCCGGGTCACCTTGGCGACCGGCACGACCGCGCAATTGGTTGTCGATGCGACGGCTTTCATGGCGCTCGGTGGCGATGATGCGCAAGCCACCCAGCGACTTGACCTGATCGTGCAGGCCTTGCCACTCGCTGTGCAAGGTCGCGATACGGCCGGCTTTGTCGGCTTCAGGCACCGACAGATCGGCTTCTAAGATCTGGATCTGCTTCTCGACATTGCCACCCAGCACGATGTCGGTCCCGCGACCGGCCATGTTGGTCGCGATGGTGATCATCTTGGGCCGCCCGGCCTGCGCGACGATCTCGGCTTCACGCGCGTGCTGCTTGGCGTTCAAAACTTGGTGCGGCAGCTTGGCTTGATCAAGCAAATGACTGATCAGCTCAGAGTTCTCGATCGAGGTCGTGCCCACCAGCACCGGCTGGCCGCGCCCATAGCATTCAGCGATGTCGTTCTTGATCGCCTCGTACTTTTCGCGGGCGGTCTTGTAGACCAGATCCAACTCATCACGCCGCGACAGGATGCGGTTCGGCGGGATGACGATGGTTTCGAGGCCGTAGATTTCTTGGAATTCGTAGGCTTCGGTGTCGGCCGTGCCGGTCATGCCCGAGAGCTTGCCGTACATGCGGAAATAGTTCTGGAAGGTGATCGAGGCCAGGGTTTGGTTCTCGGCTTGGATCTCCACGCCTTCCTTGGCCTCAACGGCTTGATGCAAGCCGTCCGACCAGCGCCGGCCTTGCATCAAGCGGCCAGTGAACTCATCGACGATCGTCACTTCGAGCTCACCACTTTCACCCGGCTGCACCACGTAGTGCTGGTCGCGGTGATAGAGGTGGCGCGCGCGCAAGGCGGCGTAGAGGTGATGCATCAAGGTGATGTTGGCCGCGTCGTAGAGCGAAGCGCCATCGGCCAGCAAACCGGCCTCAGAAAGCAACTGCTCGGCACGCTCATGGCCCGCCTCGGTCAGCACCACTTGATGCGATTTTTCGTCCGAGGTGAAGTCACCCGGCTCAATGACGCCTTCGCCGGTGCGCGGGTCTTCCTCGCCGATCTGTTTCTTGAGCTTGGGCACCACCGCGTTGATGCTCAGGTACAGATCGGTTTGATCCTCGGCTTGGCCAGAGATGATCAGCGGTGTGCGGGCTTCGTCGATCAGGATCGAATCGACCTCGTCGATGATGGCGTAGTTGAGGGCGCGCTGAACCCGGTCAGCGGCCTCGTAGACCATGTTGTCACGCAGGTAATCGAAACCGTATTCGTTGTTGGTGCCGTAGGTGATGTCAGCAGCGTAAGCGGCCTGCTTTTCTTCGCGGCTCATCTGCGGCAGGTTGATACCGACCGAGAGCCCAAGGAAGTTGTAAAGGCGCGCCATCCACTCGGCATCACGCCGGGCCAGATAGTCATTCACCGTCACCACGTGAACGCCCTTGCCGGCCAAAGCGTTCAGGAACACCGGCAGCGTGGCCACCAACGTCTTGCCTTCGCCGGTGCGCATTTCAGCGATCTTGGCGTTGTGCAACGCCAAGCCGCCCAACATTTGGACGTCAAAGTGGCGCATTTTGAGCACGCGCTTGCTGCCTTCACGGACCAAGGCGAAGGCTTCGGGCAAGAGCTCATCGAGCGACTGACCTTGCGCCGAAGCGCGTTGGCGCAACTCGGCGGTCTGCTCGCGCAACTGATCGTCGCTGAGGGGCTCGTAGCGCGGCTCTAGCGCGTTGATCTCGGCGACGACTTGCCGATATTGCTTGAGCAACCGTTCGTTGCGGCTGCCAAAGATTTTCGTGAGGAGCTTGGGCAACATGGAGCGCTGGCATCAGAACCCTCGGTGGTCGCATTCCACCAAGAATCACATTGAGAAGTGGAGCAAAAAGCCGATCCGGGAAAAGCGAAGGCGCCGGGCCGATTTGGCCACGACGCCCATCCGGATGACCCAAAAACAGCGGGCGAGTGTACACCGCCCTCTGTGGTCAACGTGTTTTGCGTTGCTTGCCTGATTTGGCCGCAGCGGTGGGCCGCTCCGACGTCGAATCGGCTTTTTCCCCGCGCGCCAAGAAGCGGGCCGGGTCTTGCGGCACGCCGTCATAGAGCACTTCGAAGTGCAGGTGCGGCCCCGTAGAACGCCCGGTGTTGCCCACCATCGCGATCTGCTGGCCGCGCTTGATCAGCTGCCCCGGATTCACCAGCAACTGGGACGTGTGGGCATAACGCGTGATGAGCCGGTTGCCATGGTCGATTTCCACCATCTGACCATAGCTGGGCACCGTCAAGGCGGTAATCACCACCCCACCCGCCGCCGCACGAATCGGCGTACCGATGTGCGCAGGGAAATCCAAGCCGGTGTGCAAGGCCGAACGCCCGGTCAGCGGATCCACCCGGAAACCAAAGCCGGAGCCAATCGGGCCGATCACCGGGGCGCTACTCGGCAGCACCAAGGCTTCAAGCTTCTTTTCCAGCAAGCGCGACTCGGCCAGCGTAAAGACATCCGAGCGGTGATCCGCCACCTCATCCATCCGGTCCATCAGTTGATTGAGAAAATCAAACGCAGGCGAATCAGCCGGGATATAGGGGCCGCCCTGGGCACTGCTTGATCCGAGCATCGACGTCGTAGCACTCGCTGGCCGGGCCGGTGCAGAGGCGGGTGGCGACATCGGCTCGGCCGCAGAAGCACTGGCCGAAGCGGCCACAGCACTTTCAATGGCTTTCAAATCTTCCGGTTTCAGCCCCGCCAAGCCAGCCACCCGTGAACCCACTGCATCGAGCTTGACCATCTTGGCTTGCATCTCGCCCACTTTGTGCGCCATGGCATCCAGGTTTTCGCGCAGGAAACGGTCGCGGGCAGCGAACTCATCCTTGGCAATCAGGCGCACCAAGTCCCCGATCACGGGCCAGTTTTCCCGCACCGCTTTCATAAAAATCAGGTGATAGATCGCACCAGCAAGCGCCAGCATGAGCAAAAAAATCACCAAACCCATCAGGATCATTTGCCAAGCCGGCAGGTGAAAACTGCGCGTCCGGGCTGATCGACCATGGGTGAGCAAAATATCCACGAAGCTACACTCCTTGCGTGAAACCAGAACGTCCCCGGCCAGCGGTTCCCGACAGCGTGCCCATGCATCAAGCCCTGGCGCGTTGCGAGCCCTTGCAACGTTTACAGCAGCGCTTGGCCGAATCAGCGGCCCGTATGGACGCTGTGCGTCCTCTCTTGCCTGCCGGACTGCGAAGCGCCATCGTGGCCGGGCCGGTGGACGATGAGGGCTGGACACTGCTGGCGGCCAACACCGCCGTGGCCGCCAAGCTGCGACAGCTCTTGCCGCGTCTGGAACAGTGCCTCGAAAGCCAAGGCTGGCCACAGAACGCCAAGATCAAAATACGGGTTCGATCTTCTCACGCGGGTTAACCCCGATCAGCCGGGATTCGCCGCCCAGTACCCGGTTTGCGGGGGCCGTTCACGGCAATACATCACTGAAGCCTTGGTTAAGTTTGTTCAACCCAACCAAGGGCGTAACCAGTTCAAACCGTCCGAGGTACCGGCCCGAGGTCGGTATTCACAGCCGATGTAGCCGGTGTAGCCGAGGGCATCGAGCCGCTCAAACAAGGGCTCAAAACGCACTTCACCCGCATCCGGCTCGTGACGATCCGGTACGCCTGCAATCTGGATGTGCGTCACACCGTGGTGGTAAAGCTCTAAGCGACGCATCAAGTCGCCTTCAACGATCTGGCAGTGGTACAGATCCATCTGCACCCCCAGTGTTGAACGATCATTTCCGCCCACCACTTCATTCACGATGGCATGCGCTTGGGCCTGATGGGTCAAGAAGTAGCCGGGCATGTCACGCGGGTTGATCGGCTCGATGGTCAAAGCCACGCCCTTAGCCGCCGCCAAACCGACCGCACGGCGCAGATTGGCCACATAGGTTTGACGCATCTCGGCCAGCAAGTTCGCGTCCGCATCCACCGGCACCAAACCGGCCATGACATGCAAGCGCGGGCACGCCAGCGCTTGGGCGTAGCGCAGGGCTTCATCCAAGGCTGCGGCGAACTCGGCCTCCCGGCCGGGTAGCGCCGCCAAACCGCGCTCACCCGCCGCCCAGTCGCCTGGGCGCACGTTGAAGAGCACCAACTGCAACGCATGCTCACGCAAACGAGCCGCGATCTCAGCGGGCGCATGGTCATAGGGGAAGAGGAACTCCACCGCCTTGAAGCCATCGCGCGCCGCCGCCTTGAAGCGATCCAGAAAGGGATGCTCCCCGTACATCATCGTCAGATTGGCAGCGAACTTGGGCATGACCCCGTCTCCTTCTTCGATCAGGCCTTGCCCTGATTGGCCACAGCGGCCGCAGCCTTGGCGGCCGCTTCAGCGTCACCCAAGTAGTAGCTGCGGATCGGCTTGAGGTTTTCATCCAACTCGTACACCAACGGGATGCCGTTGGGGATGTTCACCCCAACGATCTCGTTATCGCCGATGTTGTCGAGGTACTTCACCAAAGCGCGGATCGAGTTGCCGTGGGCGGCCATCACGATGCGCTTGCCCGCCTTGATGGCCGGGGCCAAATCGTCGTTCCAGAACGGCATCACCCGCGCCACGGTGTCCTTGAGGCACTCGGTGAGTGGAATCTGCTCCGCATCGAGCTTGGCGTAACGCCCATCTTGGCGCTGACCACGCGGATCGTTGGCGTCCAAAGCCGGCGGCGGCGTGTCATAGCTGCGACGCCAAGCCAGCACTTGCGCATCGCCAAACTCCTTGGCCATGTCGGCTTTGTTCAGGCCTTGCAGCGCGCCATAGTGGCGCTCGTTCAAGCGCCAGTCATGCACCACCGGCAGCCAAGTGCGATCCATTTGGTCCAGCGTGTGCCAAAGGGTCCAGACCGCGCGCTTCAACACCGAGGTGTAGGCGACATCAAATTCGTAGCCAGCGGCCTTGAGCAAACGGCCGGCTTGCTTGGCCTGTTCGACCCCGGTGGGGGTCAAGTCCACATCGGTCCAACCCGTGAAACGATTTTCAAGATTCCAAGTGGATTCGCCGTGGCGAATGAGAACAAGCTTGTACATGCAGCGATCCATGGTTGACTAAACTCGCAAATTTTATAATCCCCTCCTTCGCAACCCTCTTGGACACGGTGAACCCACCGTCGCTGACGTGAACTTCCTCATTGACAACTGGATCTGGATCGTGACTGCCCTCGTCACCGGCGGCATGCTGTTATGGCCCACCCTCTCCCAAGGCGGTAGCGATGCCATCACGGCCCAAGAGGCCGTGACCCTGATCAACCGCGAAAAAGCCGTCGTCATTGACGTCTGTGAGCCGGCTGAATTTGCGGCCGGCCATGTGATGGGTGCTCGCAACATCCCCGTCGGCAACTTCGAGGCCAACGCCAAGGGCTTGCCGACCAACAAGACGCTGCCCTTGGTGCTGGTTTGCGCCTCAGGCATGCGGGCCTCGCGCGCCGCCAAGGTCGCCCGCACGCTCGGTTTCGAGCGGGTGCTGGTGCTGAACGGCGGCATGGGCTCTTGGCGTACTGCAAATTTGCCTGTGGATAAAACGACCTGACGCCGGAAGTGCAGCCACCATGAAGCCCGTCAAGATGTACACCACCGGGATCTGCCCGTTCTGCACCCGCGCCAAGGCACTGTTGCACCGACGGGGAGTGACCCACATCGAGGAGGTCCGGATTGATCTGGACCACGCCCAACGCGAGCAAATGGTGGCCCTGACCCACCGGCGCACCGTGCCACAGATTTTCATCGGCAACACCCACGTGGGGGGCTGCGATGATCTGATGGCTCTCGACATGGCGGGCAAGTTGATACCCCTCTTGCAGCAAGACTGAACCAGATGTCCTCGGTGCAAACTTCCGCCTCCTCCCACGCATCCTCATCGCCCAAGGCGATGGCGGCCCTGACCCTGGGTGCCCTCGGCGTCGTTTACGGCGACATCGGCACCAGCCCGCTTTACGCCCTGAAGGAAGTTTTTCATACCGGCCATGTCGCCGTCACGCCCGACAACATCTTGGGCGTGCTCTCCCTGATCTTCTGGACGATGACCATCATCGTCTCGCTGAAATACGTGCTGTTGATCCTGCGCGCCGACAACCACGGCGAAGGCGGGTTGATTGCCATGCTGGCTTTGGCCACCCACGCCGTCGCCGACCGCCCCCTGACCCATCGCGTGTTGATGGGGGTGGGCATGTTTGGCACGGCCATCTTCTATGGCGACGGCGTCATCACGCCGGCCATTTCGGTGCTCTCGGCCGTGGAAGGCTTGGAAGTCGCCGCCCCCCAACTCCACAGCTTCGTCATCCCGATCACCTTGGTGGTGCTCACGGGCTTATTCGCGGTGCAACGCTTTGGCACCGGCGGTATCGGCAAAGCCTTTGGGCCGATCACTTTGGTGTGGTTTTTTGTGCTGATCGCCTTGGGCTTGCCCCATGTGATCCATAACCCCTCGGTGCTGCGGGCCCTCAATCCGATGTACGCCTTGGGCTTCTTCAGCGAACACCAAGGCTTGGCCTTTATTGCCTTGGGCGCGGTGGTGCTGTGCGTCACGGGGGGCGAGGCGCTTTATGCCGATCTGGGTCACTTCGGCAAACGCCCGATCCGCCTAGCCTGGTACGGCCTGGTGATGCCGGCCTTGGTGGTGAACTACTTTGGTCAAGGGGCGATGTTGCTTGACACCCCGGACGCGATCGAAAACCCCTTCTATCGCATGGCTCCGTCTTGGGGGTTGATCCCGCTGGTGGTGCTGTCCACAGCGGCCACGGTGATTGCCTCGCAAGCCCTGATCACTGCGGCTTTTTCGGTCACCAAACAAGCCATTCAGCTCGGTTTGCTGCCACGCATGCGGGTGCTGCACACCTCCGTGCGTGACACCGGCCAGATCTACATGCCCTTCGTCAACTGGGGCCTGTTCGTTTTCATCGTGCTGGCCGTGGCGCTGTTCAAGTCTTCGTCCAACTTGGCCTCGGCCTACGGGATTGCGGTGACGTTGGACATGACCATCACCACCGTGATGACCTTCTACGTCATCCGTTTCGGCTGGAAGTACCACTGGACACTTTGCGTAGCGGCTACGGGGTTTTTCCTGTTCATCGACGTGGCCTTCTTCGCCTCCAACATGCTCAAACTCTTCGCGGGGGGCTGGTTCCCGCTGGTGATCGGTATTGGCATGTTTGCGCTGATGACCACGTGGCGTGAGGGCCGACGCATCATGAGCGAGCACCTGCGCACGGAGGCCATTGATCTGCGCAGCTTCTTGGATGCCGTGTTTGTGAGCCCCCCGTACCGCGTCAGCGGCACAGCGGTCTTTCTCTCGGCCGAGCAAGGCTTGACCCCGAACGCCTTGATGCACAACCTCAAGCACAACAAGGTGCTGCATGAGCACAACTTGTTCGTCACCGTGCGGCACCACGACATCCCATGGATCGGCTTCGAGGCCCGCATCGCCATGGAGCCGCTGGGGCACGATTGCTGGCAAGTCACGCTCAACTACGGCTTCAAGAACGATCCGGATGTGCCTGAAGCCCTGAAACTCCTGCGGGGCCGGGGGGTGCCGCTCGACGAGATGGACACCAGCTACTTCCTGTCGCGTGACATCGTGATCCCCACCGTGGGCGACGGCATGGCCATGTGGCGCGAAAAACTCTTCGCCGGCATGCACCACAACGCCGCTGGCGCGGCCGACTTCCTCTACCTGCCGACCAACCGCGTGGTCGAGTTGGGCTCGAAAGTGGAGATTTGATCCGCTAGCACCACACCCGCCGTGCATAGCGTCACACGGAACGTGCTTGATCGTGGCGAGTAAGGAAACGCTCAGCGTACCTCGCTCGCCACACCCCTATAAAGGGCTCACGACACCCCCAACCCACCTCGGAGAGCCCCATGCGAAGCCCTATTTACCTGCTTTGTTTCGTTGCTCTGGTGGCGTTTTTTGCCACGGGGGCGGGCCATGCCGCCGTCAAGCATGGCCTTGATCAAGTCAGCATGTACAGCCAACACCCCGTGCGGCAACGCCATCATCAGGCCACCGAGAACCTGCGGGTGCATCACGCTGACCTGCGCGTCTAAAGCGCACAGCACACCCTGAGCCTGTCGAAGGGCTGCATGGTGTTTGTCAATGCCCGCCCGTCCAAGCCCTCACCCCCAGCCTCTCCCGCCGTGCGGGCGAGGGGAGCTATCTGTAGTGCCTGAGCCGAATCTCTTGACGCACCCGGTCAAGCAAACGCACAGGCTTAAATCGCCACCTATCACGCTGAAACCATCCCAAAAAGTTCGCCCCCGTGGGGCTTTTCAGAGGTCTTTCAATCACTTACGATGCCACCTCAGGGAGCATCACCAGCGCGATAGACCGCATCCGGCGGGTCGGCGGGTGATGTCTAAATGTAGTTAGGCTTGGCGGATTCAAAAGTGAAGTGCAACACCCTGGGTATGACACAAAGTGAAGTCATCAATTATTTGATTCCCTATCGCCTTCAAGCGCTCGAAACGCTTCAGTTTGCGTGGGTATGGAGCGGCGAATCATCATCGCCTCGTCATGTTACTGTGCTGGAAGGAGATAAAGTCAAGTTAAATTGCAATGTGGCAGCTCTGGCAAATCCAATGATTGAAGCCGGTCTTATCCACGCAAGAGCCCTATTAGAGTTTATGGGCTTGACCGCAGAAAAAAGAAGATTGGTAGCAGTAAAAAACCGCAGAGCAGATGATTTTGGTATTGAGAAGATCTTGACCCAAGAAGGCAAGCCACTACTAAAGATTTCTCCAGAAATTGTTTTTAAGGCATACAATGGGCTATCCATTAATGCGGAGTCATCGCTTGTGGCGATCTTTGAGTGGTCTAACAAAGGGCATGCACACGTTACATCTGGGTTAGATAAGCTGCCCTACACGGAGCTCCATTTGGAAAATGCATGCAAGGGAATCCCAATTCTATTGCACGAGAATTTATACGCAAAACTCGGACTCCCCTTCCCAAATTATCCATCGGCATTCCCTCAAGATTGATCAAAATCACAATGGCCGCAAATATTCGCTCATCAGGTTACTTAAAGCAAGCATGCATAACATAAAGTCAAATTATTTCGCCAAGCCTAACAAGCTATTCAAACCTGATTGGCTTCGCCAACCGGTTTAATCGCAACGTTAGGTGTCAAAATTCAAGGGGTTCCCCACATGAGAGACCGAGAATACCTCTTCTCCAAAGTCAGTTGGCATGTCGTGGAGCGACACCAGCTGCAAGAGATGCACAAGGCTATTGCAGAACTGGATGGAACCCGACTACTCAATACATCCGTTGAGGACCTTGTTCTCTACTTTGAGAACAAGTTTCAAATTGAGATTCCGAACCTATTGACAGAAGAGATTGTGGTAGACCAGCGCGAGACGAAGATAGACGTAAGTCGTGATCAAAACCGAATGATCTACGATCGTAGCAGGCCGTTTCATATCGCCGGTACAGAGATTGAAGTTGAAATTCCGTTCACAGGCGAAGCCGAAGCGTTCAAAGTTCAACCCACCACATATACGATGAGTCCGCCTCGGGCTGAGGTACGCGGAAACCTACTCGTATTTACTATCGCCGGTACCAATCTTGAAGCAGGGCGAGTGCGCAACGACATCGACCGCACGGTCAACGAAATTCAAAGCCACCTTGCGACGTTGCGCGGCAATGCTCAAGGACTACGCGCCAAGCTGCCAACTCAAGCGAGAATGGCAATCGAATCGCGTCGCCAAAAACTACTCGGTGATCGCAATCTTGTCGGCGGGCTAGGTTTCAAGATGAAGCCGAGATCTGGAACGAATCAGACATTCGCAGCGCCAGAAGTAAGAAAGAAACTTGCGCCATCGCTTCCAGCAGCGAGTACGCTGCCTTACAAGCCAGAGCCCGTTCTATCGAATACCGACTATGAGCACATTCTCGGTGTCCTTCAGAACATGGTTCAGGTGATGGAGCGCAGCCCATCAGCGTTCGAGACGATGGACGAGGAGTCGATTCGATCTCACTTTTTGGTTCAATTGAACGGTCACTACGAAGGGCAAGCCACGGGTGAAACCTTCAACTATGAAGGTAAGACGGATATTCTTGTACGGTCAGAAGGCAAGAACCTTTTTATCGGGGAGTGCAAGTTCTGGTCCGGGCCGAAGATGCTCACCGAAACAATCGATCAGGTCTTAGGCTACACCTCTTGGCGTGATACCAAAGTAGCCGTTATTGTCTTCAACCGGAAAAATGATTTCTCTCGTGTATTGGGCGCCATCGTTGAGACGGCGAAAGCACATAGTAATTTCAAGCGCGAACTTGGCGGATCAAATGAAACAACATTCCGCTATTGTTTCTCACACAAAGACGACAAGAATCGGGAGCTATTCCTGACAATTCTCGCGTTTGATGTTCCTCAATCTAATGCGCGTTGACGCCTAACCATCGGTTCAACACGGATCGCCTGCGGCGACCGCGTTAATATTTTCACTAGGCCAATTTCATTTGTGTTACGTTGCCATTATTATTCCATGTAATAAGCACGCTTGTATATCACAGCGAATCGGCAATTTTTAATCTCAAAATTCAACAAAAAGGATTTATCGTGTTGTGGCTAAAAAAGATATTTGGAAATAAGTCGGAAAATTCACAAGCACCCGCACCCGCACCCGCACCCGCACCCGCACCCGCACCCGCACC
>NZ_JBYSVC010000070.1:0-13009 GCF_057922285.1 Leptothrix toolikensis (SeqCode) | reverse complement strand
GGCTTTTTGCAGGGAAAGTTATTTCATCAAGGCGCTGGAAACTTCTTTCACCAGCTTGGGACCTTTGTAGATTAGCCCTGTATAGATCTGGACCAAGTCTGCACCGGCTATGCGTTTGATCAAGGCATCTTCGGCACTGAGAATCCCACCGACACCGATGATCGGGAATGTTGGGCCTAGACTGCTACGCAGTTTACGAATCACTTCGTTGCTGCGTTCAAAAACAGGCCGACCTGATAATCCGCCGGTTTCGTTAGCATGTGGCATGCCTATCACGGCATCGCGTGCAATGGTGGTGTTGGTGGCAATAACACCATCGATCTGGTTTTTCTTCAAGGTTGCAGCAATCACCTGCACTTGGGTATCGTCCAAGTCTGGGGCAATCTTGACAAAAATAGGCACACGCCGTTTATGTTGCTGCTCCAGGTTGCATCGACGGTCTTGAAGAGCACCCAGCAGGTGATCCAAGGCTTCATCGCTTTGCAATTGGCGCAAATTGGCGGTATTGGGGCTGGAGATATTGATCGTGATGTAGTCGGCATGCCCGTAGACACCTGCCAGACCGATCAAATAATCATCCGTGGCATTTTCAATCGGCGTGGTGGCATTTTTGCCAATGTTCAGTCCAATCAGTCCCCCTTGGGCACGGAAGGTGCGGGCTTTTTGAACATTGGCGATGAAACTAGCCAGTCCTTCGTTATTGAATCCCAAACGGTTGATCAAAGCTTCGGCTTCGGGTAGACGAAACATCCGAGGTTTGGCATTGCCCGTTTGCGGCTTGGGGGTGACGGTGCCGACTTCGATGAAGCCAAAACCCATGGCTCCCAAGCCATCAATGGCGCGGCCATTTTTATCCAGCCCTGCGGCTAAGCCTACGCGGTTCGGAAACGTTAAACCTGCAAGATGAACGGGATCGTGATCGCGTGGATGGGACCAAAAACTTTGTAGGGGTGAGTTTTGCCAACGCTCTAAAGCGTTCAGGGTGATTTCATGGGCATGTTCGGGATCAAGTCCAAACAAAAAGGGACGGGTGAGGGCGTAGGGAATGAGACTCATAATCCCAATTGTCCTTTTTTTCAGGCAGTTTACCCATGACACAAGACGAACTTAAAGCCTTGGTGGCCAAGGCCGCACTCGATTACGTTGGTACCGGCAACATCATCGGTGTGGGTACGGGTTCCACCGTCAATCATTTCATCGATGCGCTCGCCACGATCAAGGACCGTGTTGCGGGGGCGGTTTCAAGTTCCATCCAAAGCACGGAGCGTCTGCGCGCTCACGGTATTGCGGTGCTGGATGCCAATGAGGTCGAAGCGTTGAGTGTTTATATCGACGGTGCCGATGAAATTGATCATCACGGCCACATGATCAAAGGCGGTGGGGCGGCGTTGACCCGCGAGAAGATCGTCGCCGATATGGCCGCTCAGTTTGTCTGCATCGTCGATGCCTCCAAGCAAGTGGCGGTGCTGGGGCGCTTTCCGTTGCCGGTGGAAGTTATCCCGATGGCGCGGGCCCAAGTGGCCCGTCGTCTGCGTCAGTTGGGTGGCGAGCCGACGTGGCGTGAAGGGGTGGTGACCGACAACGGCAATCTGATCTTGGACGTGCGCGGTCTCAAGATCACCGACCCCTTGGCCATGGAGCAAGAAATCAACCAATGGCCTGGTGTGGTCACTTGCGGCATCTTTGCGCGCCATAAAGCCAGTGTGTGCCTGATGAGCACGCCTGAAGGCGTACAAACCCTGCGTTACTGAGGTCGTTGATTTCTCAGTAGCTGAAGGAGTACGTCACCATCAGCAGGGTGGCGTTCAGGTCCGGCACGGCTTTGACAGTGTCAAAGTAGGCTGGGCCGCCCGTGGGTTGAACCGAAATTTGGGTATAGCGTTCCCAACGTAGGCTCAGTTCCTCGCCTTCACCCATGGCGAACGCCACCTTTGCGCCCAGCGTCTGCGCTTTCATGGCCCCCAAACGGCGGTCAGCGGAGGCATAGGCGACGTTGGCTTGTTGCGTAGTGAGGTTGTAATCAACACCGTTGTTCAGCCATGGGCGATAGAAATCAGCGGCGCTTTGACTGTAGTGCCGCCAATGGGGCTCGATATAGAGCCCCGCAGCGGGCACCTCAAAGCGGTACCGTGCATCCACCGTGTGCGAGGTGATGCCCCAGTCATCGCGGTACAAGCGATATGAAACGTCGATCACATCTTCACTGAACGGGTGAATTTTGTTTTGCCAGAACAAGCTGGTACGAGTCCGGCTGCTGGGACGGCCTTCCGCGATGAAAGGATCACCGACGGTATTGGCAGTGAGCGGGTTGATCACGGAAACAATCTTGTAGGGATCGTTGAAATAACCCGAGCCGTACTCCAAGCCCAAGTTGACTTGGGTGAGCCAACGTCGGGTCATGACTTGGGTGACACCCACCAAACCACTCGCCACGGTTCTCGACTTGGACGGTGTGCCGCCACCACCGCAGCCTGAGGGCCGCGTGCAGGTCTGTACCGCTGCCGTGCTCGCCGCCGCCGCATTGGGCGATTTCATTGCCTCTGGCGGCCCGCCTTTGGGGCTGATTTGGTCGTACTCCAGTCCGAAGCCGTAGCTCAAGGTGGTGTTCTTGTCGTTGAATTCGCGCGATACCGCTGCATTGCCCGAAAAAGAGCTGAAGTCGCCCTCAAACGAGACGGCCCCGCCAAGATTCAAGCGCTGATCCAAGCCCCAAGGACGATCTATACCGCCTGAAACCGCCAGACGCTGGTCCTTGAAATTAGGATCGACCGGGATGGTGTTAGCGGGTGTCGTGTAGCTGCCGTGGTAGACGTCAACTCTTTGCGGGACTCCGCCTGTGGGGGATGCCCCGCTGACGGCGTCGTAGCCCAATTTGAGAAAAACCGTGCGGTCATAAGCATCGGTGTGATGCATCGACACCATCGGTTCATAAGCAGCGACCCCGCCGCCGCTTTCTTGGTAAACATACATGGCCGAATCGACTTGCCATGGTGCATTAGGAAGCGTCAAACCCGCAGCTTCGGCCAAACCACAGCCCGAGCCCAGCAAACCCGCCGTGGCGGCCGCCAAGGCCCGACGCACGGGCACAGTTTGGGATGAGGAGGTCATCAGTTGCATCCGCAGCCTCCACCACCGAAACCACGTCCACCTGTTGAGGCTTCCTTGCTGAAGTAGGTGTGATCATCCGCCGCTGCATCCAGCGCCGACGTGGTGAGTGCCATGGAGGGCTTGGCCATCAAGTCATGCTCCCAAGGGGACACACCCAAAGCGGAACATCCCCCAAGGCCAGTGGCTAAGCCGATGGCACTCAGCCAAACAAGGGGTCGAAGGAGGCGGCGAGGTTTCATGGTGCGGTCGGGGGCTAAGGTAAGGGCCATCGCAAGGGCTGCGAATCATGCCCTCCCAAGCACCGATCACGCATTGCCACGATCTTAAAAAGCAGTTCAGCGGCTCAAGTTTGGATCTGCGTTGTTAAGTTGTGCCACTTGTATTGCTGGTGTCATCGAACAACAAGCAGCCATGCACACAGGCGTGTATGGAGGTGTAGAAAGCCGCTGAAAAAAGCAACATCACCGGCACCATGATGAAGACAGCGATCGAGCCCCCGCCAATCATCGAGAGCAAAACGCCGATCACGATGGACAACGCTATATCGGCGAGCACCCAGCACATCAGATAGACCGCAAAAGGCCGCAGATTGCGCAGGCTGGCCAGGGCGCTGGCAAACAGGGCTTTGGCCACGCTGGTGGTGGGTAGGCGATGCAGGATCACCGGGGCGTGCCAAAACAGCAAGGCCACGGGCAGCAGACAGAGTAGTCGCAGCACCATGCCGGATTGCAGCCCGGAGAAAGCTGCCTCGGTCGAGGCGTCATCGGCGGGGTGATCCCGCAGCACCAAGCCCCAGTGCTGGCGAAAATCGGGGTCAATCACATCGGCAAAAGCCAGCATCGCAAGGCCGCTCAGCGCGTGTAAACATCCCAAAATCAGCAGCTTGGGCCGGCTGGCCGCGTTGCGCAGGGGGGCCAAGAGACTCAGTGGTGAAATGAGTTTGCCTTCTCGCAAGGCTGCGTTGCAAGCGACCCAGCCCGCATTGAGGCTGGGCATGAGGATCAACACGGCGATAGCCCCTACTTTTTGAATCCCCAGCAACAAACCAAAAGTAAAAAACATGAAACCCATCAAGGCTAAATGGGCCATGGGTTGACGCAGCAACAACGACACGCCGGAGCGCATCCAGGCCACACCTTCTAAAGCGGGAGCAGTACGCAGTTGCATGTCAGCGCAACCAGTGCCAAGGGTTTTGGATGCGCTCTTGCAAGATGCGCTCGAAATGATGCGGATCGTGGGCGTTGAGCAAACTGGCCTCACGCGGCAGATGGAAATCCCACAGTCGGGAGGTCCAAAAGCGCAGAGCCCCCGCCCGCAGCATGGCGGGCAGCAGGCGGATTTCGTCGTGGGTCAAGGCTCGTTCCTGGTCATAGGCGCTGACAAAGGCTTGGGCGCGGGTTTCATCAAGGCGTCCGGTGTCGAGATCAATGCACCAGTCGTTCAAGCAGACGGCCAAGTCAAACAGCCATGTATCCACGCCTGCGAAGTAGAAGTCGAAAAAGCCGCTCAAGCGCTCATGACCCACTGGGCCATCGAACATCACGTTGTCCCGAAACAGATCGGCGTGGATCGGTCCTTGGGGGAGGGCGTGGTAGGCGGCTGAAGCGCCCAAGCTGTGCTGAAACGCCAACTCCGAGGTGATCAGCGCCCGCTGGTTGGGGTCAAGGAAGGGCAGCAGCGTCGGGATGGTTTCGTCCCACCAGCTTAGGCCGCGCAGATTGGGCTGGTGCCGGGCATAGTCGCGTCCGGCCACATGCATGCGCGCCAGCATGGCACCGACTTGTTCGCAATGGGCCACGGCTGGGGCCAGTTGATGCTGCCCAGCCAGCCGGTTGACCACCGCTGCCGGCTTGTCGCGTAAGTGCAGTAGCAACTCACCCGCTGCATCGGCTTGGGGGTTGGGCACCGGGATGCCGCGTTCGGCCAGATGCTTCATCAAGTGAAGATAGAAGGGCAGCTGCTCGAAGCTGAGGCGCTCGAACACCGTCAACACCCACGCATGACGTTGCCCGTCGCGTTCGGTGTTTAAAAAGTAATTGGTGTTCTCAATGCCGGCTTGGATGCCGCGCAGATCAAGCAAGCGACCAAGATCTAGTCGCGTGACCAGAGCTTGGGCTTCTTCGGGGGAAACTTGGGTAAAGACAGCCATGATCAGTCGGGGTACCCGCTGCGGTGCATGCAAGGGCCGCCATTGTAGGCGGCGGCTCCGTCGGGTCCGTGCCGTGCTCGGTGCTGAGCTTGTCAGTCGCGCGCCATCCGTCTTGGGGCACACTCACGCCTCTGGGGTGCCCAAGTCTGTTTTTGTTGGATGGGGCCACCGATGATGTTTTTCGACTGCGATCCGAACCGATGAATGCCAATCAACCGCTCCAAGCCCTCCAACCGATCAAGCTCCACCTTGGCAAGTCTGTGGCCAAGCCGCTGACGGCGTCATCCACCGAGATTTGCGCAACGCTGCGTTGGAGCGTGGATGCGGTCGAAGCGCTGTTCAATCTGCCCTTCAACGATCTGATGTACCAAGCCCAGCAGGTGCATCGCGCGCATTTCGACGCCAATGAAGTGCAGCTCTCGACCTTGTTGTCCATCAAGACGGGGGGGTGTCCGGAAGATTGTGGCTATTGCCCGCAGTCGGCCCATCACGAGACCGGGGTCGAGGCCAGCAAGATGATGGAACGCACCGCTGTGATGGACGCAGCTCGCAGCGCCCAGGCTTTGGGTGCGACGCGTTTTTGCATGGGTGCGGCTTGGCGTGCGCCCAAGGACCGAGACATCGAAAAAGTGGCCGACATGGTGCGCGACATCAAGTCGCTGGGCATGGAAGCGTGCTGCACGCTGGGCATGCTCAACAGTGATCAAGCGCGCTCCCTCAAAGAGGCCGGTTTGGATTACTACAACCACAACCTCGATACGGCCCCCGAAACCTACGGCAACATCATCACGACGCGGGACTACCAAGACCGCCTCGATACCCTCGGGCACGTGCGCGACGCTGGGCTGTCGGTGTGCAGCGGTGGCATTGTGGGCATGGGTGAGAATCGGCGTGATCGTGCGGGTTTGGTGGCGCAGCTGGCCAACCTTGAGCCTCACCCTGAGTCGGTGCCGATCAATGAGCTGGTGCAAGTGGAGGGCACACCCTTGCATGGCACCGAAGCCTTGGATGCCTTTGAATTTGTACGCACCATCGCTGTGGCTCGCATCACCATGCCGACAGCGCGGGTGCGGCTTTCAGCGGGGCGGCAACACATGAGCGAAGCGGTGCAGGCGTTGTGTTTCCTGGCCGGAGCCAATTCGATTTTTTACGGGGAGAAACTGCTGATCACCGGCAATCCTGACGCTGATCGGGACCGGGCGTTGTTGGATAAGCTGGGCATGACCACAGCGCTTTGATCAGCTTTCCACTCTTGGATGAAAGGTCGCCTTGTGATGACGAACCTCAAGAAAAAAATTCGGCCGCTGTTGATGGGCTTGAGTCTGGGCTTGGGTGCGCTGGCCTTGGTGCTTAGCGCCCCAGCGGCACAGGCCAAACCCAAAAGCAAGACATCCAAGGGCTCGAAAAAATCCGGTCGGGGTAAGTCGGCCAAAGGGGCTAAAACGGCGGCACCCTTGAAAATGCCGCCGCACCCACCCCTCATGACCCAAGGGCGGCGGTTTCGTGATTGCGAAGACAACGATTGCCCGTGGTTGGTAGAAGTGCCCGCCAGTCACTTTCGCATGGGCTCGCCGCTGGATGAGCTGGGCCGCAGTTCGGATGAGAGCCCCCAGCATCCGGTCACCATCAGCTACCGTTTAGCGGCGATGGAAACCGAGGTGACCCGGGCGCAGTTCGCGGCCTTTGCTGAAGACACCCACCATGAAACCCAAGGCGGTTGCTGGGTGTGGAACGGCACCAAAGTGGAACAAGACCCCGCGCGTGATTGGCGTCAGCCGGGGTTTGAGCAAACCGATCAAGATCCGGTCGTTTGTGTCAGTTGGGAAGATGCCCAAGCCTTCGCCCGCTGGCTGAGCAAGCTAACCGATCAGGCCTACCGCTTACCCAGCGAAGCCGAGTGGGAGTACATGGCCCGAGCTGGTCACCGGGACAACTACGGTTTTGAGGGTGACAGCGCCACGTTGCTGTGTGACTACGCCAATGGCGGTGACCGCAGCATCCGCGAGCGCGTGCCGGACTGGAAAATTCCGACGGCCGAGTGCAACGACAAGCACCCCTATACCGCGCCCACCAAGAGCTACAAATCCAACGGCGCGGGCTTGTTTGACATGCATGGCAATGTCTGGGAGTGGGTCCAAGACTGCTGGCACCCGGACTACCGTGATGCCCCAGCCGACGGCAGTGCATGGCTGCATGGCTGTGCGGACGAGCGCCGCATTGTGCGCGGCGGCAGCTGGTTTGATGGCCCGAGCTTTTTGCGTGCAGCCAGCCGCAACCGTGCCCCGGCCACCGTGCGTGGGCAGCTGGTCGGCTTCAGGCTGGTACGGACGTTGCCGTAGGACGGGGCAAACTCAGCAACCAGTCTTGGAGCGCCGGAGCCGGCATGGCTTTGGCAAACAAATAGCCTTGACCCAAGTGGCAGCCTTGCTTTTGCAACAGCTGCCACTGCCCGCTGGTCTCAACCCCTTCTGCGACCAAGGTCAGCTTTAAGCTGCGACCCAACACGATGATCGCCTGGCAAATGGCGGCATCGGTCGGGTCGGTGAGGATGTCATGCACAAAGGATGCGTCGATCTTCACCCGCTCCAAGGGCAGACGCTTGAGGTACGACAGCGAGGAATAGCCGGTGCCGAAGTCATCGAGCGAAAAACGCAAACCATACTTTTGCAGCGCCGCCATCTTCAGGACCACCGCGTCCAAGTTGTCCAAGAAAATGCTTTCGGTGATCTCGATCACCAGCTTGTTCGGGTCGAGCGGCATGGCGTGCAACAAGCTGATCATGTCGCTGACAAAAGACGGCCGCATGAACTGACGCGGCGAGACATTCACCGAGACCGACAAACCCGCTGTTAAGGGGTTCGTCTGCCACTGCACCAGCTGCTGACAGGCGGTTTCCATGATCCAAGTCCCCAAGGGTTGGATCAGACCGCTGTCCTCGGCGATGGGGATGAAATCGAGTGGCGAGATCCAGCCGCGCTGGGGGTGGTTCCAGCGCACCAGCGCTTCGACGCCCAAGCAGTGGCCTTCGGCATCGACTTGCGGCTGGTAGTGCAGCGAAAACTCACGCTGGGCCAAGTCGCGGTACAGGTCTTGCTCCATACGCAAGCGGGCGTTGAGTCCGGCTTGCAAGGTGGGATCGAAGAAGCGCAGCGTGTTGCGCCCAGCTGATTTGGCTTGGTACATCGCCATGTCGGCGCGCTTGAGGATTTCATCGACCGATACGGTATTGCCGCAAAACAAGGTCACGCCCAAGCTCGCGCTGCTGCGGTGGATGTGGCTGCCCAGCACATAGGGTTCTGCCAAGCGCGTGATGAGTTGATCGCCGATCACAGCGGCTTGGGCGGCGGCCTCTTCGACCGATTCGCTCAAATGCCCCAGCAGAATCACGAACTCATCGCCCCCGAGGCGCGAGATGGTGTCGCTGGCATGGACGCTCTGACGCAGACGATCCGCCACGTCCATGAGCATGCGGTCGCCCACATCGTGGCCCAAGGTGTCGTTGAGCGTCTTGAAGTTGTCCAGATCCAGAAACAGCAGTGCCCGGTGCATGCTGGGCGACTGGGCGGGGTCGTTGACGCATTGCCGCAGGCGGTCCAGCAGCAGCCGACGGTTGGGCAGCTTGGTGAGTGGGTCGAAAAACGCCAAGGTATGGATCTCTTCTTCAGCCGCCTTGCGCTCGGAAACGTCTTGCATCGTGCCGATGGAGCGTAGAGCGAGCCCCGTGGCATCGAAGCGCGTTTCGCAACGGCTTTCAACGAATCGACTGCGGCCATCGGCCAGTAAGAGTCGATGGGTCTGGTGATACGGCGTGCGCTGCAATAAGGCCTCCTGATAGGCCTGATCAACCCCCGGGCGATCTTCGGGGTGAACCAGCGAGAGGAAGAAGGCGTAGCCCGCATCCGGTGGCAAGGCGCTGATCTCACAGATGTGGCCGGTTTCTTCGGACCAATTCAGCACATCGGTGCTCAGGTCCAGCTCCCAGCTGCCCAAGTGAGCGAGGTGTTGCGCCTCGTCGAGACGTTCTTTTTGACCCAACAGCACGCTGCGTGAGCGGCGAATCGAGCCCAAGTACGAACTCAGGCTGGCACCGATGCCGACACCCAACGCGCCGATCAGGACCAAGAGCCCAAAAAAAGTCTGACTTTGCTGTTGCAGCGTGGCCAGTTGGGGCAACGCGGTCATGAACGTGAGGTTCAGGTTGTAGTCCTGCAACGCCACGTTGTGCATCAGATGCGGGGTCGGATCGGGTTTGATTTGCCAGAGCATTCCCTCAGGAAGACCAGGCATCTTGGTCGGCCAGTGTTGCACAGCGAGCTCGGTGAAAACCTCGCGTTTGTAGGTCTGCCGGCGCTGCAAGGCGGTCAGATGATGGATGGAGGCCCCGGGCAAGGTGCTCATTTCCCAAGCCTTGTCGTAGGCCAGCACGATCACGCCATAGCGGTCCGAGACGAAGGCTTTGGTTTGATTGATCCACGAGGCCAGATCCGGCATATCGATCTTGGCCACCACAAAGCCGATAAATTGCCCTTGGTCCTGAATCGGGGCGGCGAAAAAAAGGCCGCCGATGCCGGTCAGACGGCCGACCGCGAATTGGTAATTGCTGCGGCCGGCGCGCGCTTCTTGAAAGACAAAACGATCTGCGTAGTTGGTGCCGATACAGGCATTACCCACATCTTGGCGGCCGGAGGCGATGCAGTCCCCGTTGGCGTCCCCCACCCAGAGCGAGGAGAGTTGAAACTGGGTCGCGGCCAGCACCAAGTATTGGCGCAGCTTCTGGAGGGTCGGATGGTGGGGTAATTGCTCCTTGCGTGCCTCGGCACTGAGTCGAGCCACCCGCCGGTCGTGGCGCAGAGCCAGCACGCTGTCGCGGATAAAGCCATTCTCGGCCATAGTGATGGCCACCCCGGTGCCCCGCAGCGACAGAATGCGGCGCACGCTGGTGGCGGCACCTTGGCCCAGCCGCTCGATTTGTGCTTGCTCGGTGGCGATGGTTTGCGAGATCTGTCGATCCCGGTAGGCACTGGCCAGCCACCAAGCCATGAGCGCCCAAAGCAAAAAAACCCCGCCAGAGATAGCGAGGAGGCGGGGCCACCGAAGCGGCTCAGTCGCGGCCGCAGCCTTGGTCATGACCCTAGCGTGCTTGCAAGCTTTGCCGCATCAGCAGCGCACTCGACAGGCTGCTAAGCATCAGTTTGAGCTCGGGGCTGAGGTCACTGCGCAGCCAAACCTTGCGCTCCTCAAACAGCGAAAGCGCGCCAATAGGGTGACCGTTTTGCAGGTATTCAAAACCCAGATTGCGCGGGCTGGGCGGTTGATTTTCAAGTTGGCGCAAAGCCCGAATCAAGATCTGGTTGCCCAGAATGTCTTGAACCATGCCGCTTTCAGCAGGCTCGTTGGCCCCGCCCTCGGGGTGGCTGATCACGAATTCCCAAGCAAATTCGCCGTTGTTGAGGATGCCACTCAAGGACTTGAAGGCCGGCGCATGGGGGGCGCTGCGGATTGGGGTGATGCTGCCGGCAAAGGTGGTTGTTGATGTGACATCGCTGGCCAGTGCGCCATTGATCCAGTGGAAACTGGCATGGCGAAAGGTGGTCATGGTGAGCACTTCGGCGCTTAGCTGCTCAGGAGCGTGCTGGGTAAAGCTGGATTTTTGCTGCGCCTTTTCCAGTTGAGCGGGGCTCACCACCATGAAGTCGCGGGTCCGAGGCCAGCTCGCTGCGACGTTGCTGGTGCTGTAGCCGCTATCCACCCCCTCGGCGTGGCTGCTGAGATCGCTGGGAATGATCAGGTGGGCGGGGGGCGTGGGTGTGGCACAGGCGTTGAGCAAGGCCAAAACCGTCATGCAGAGAAGGGCGGTGTAGTTCTTCATATCCACGGGCAATTTTTAGACGGCATCATGCTCGGCTCGGGTAGGCGAGGACGGCTCATCGTGAACGAGTCCGTGCATTCTGATCGCAAAATCACCGCCGACCTATGTACCCCTCAGGAGCCCCGCCATGATCGACACACCCTTTATCACGCGCACCGATGCGCAGATCACCGCTGTGATTGCGCTGCGCATCCCGCGAGATCAGATCCGTGAGCACATGGGCCCTGGCATTGCCGAGCTGATGACCACCCTCAAAGCCCAAGGCATCACGCCCGCTGGCCCGTGGTTTTCGCATCACTTGTGCATGGAGCCCGACTGGTTTGATTTCGAAATCAGCGTCCCCGTGACTGCGCCTATCGCGCCTCAAGGCCGTGTCAAACCGGGGCTTTTGCCCGCCACCACCGTGGCCCGGACGATCTATCGCGGCCCCTATGAAGGCTTGGGGGCGGCGTGGGGTCACTTCCGCACGTGGGCCATCGCCCAAGGCCATACCCTCGGCCCTGATCTTTGGGAGATCTATCTCACCGGCCCTGACATCAGCCCCGATCCCGAGGACTGGCGCACCGAGTTCAATCTGCCGCTGGTGATCTGAGGGCTTGTCAGGGGCAGGGCACCAGTCGTTGGCGCAGGGGGGCCGGGACAAAGCGCAGCACAAAGCGTCGCGCCGGATGCCAAAACGCCGAGAGCAACAGCAGCCCTGAGCCGATCACGAGCGCCGTGAGGGCAAAACCGAGGCTGACCACACCGTAGTGCTTGAGCAAGTCGTCGAAGGTGTAGAGCACGTAGGCCAGCGCTGAAATCATCAAAGCGCGGCGGTCAATGCACAGCGACGTCAAGGCCAACACGAGGTAGAGCGCCACCACCGCCACGGCTTGCCACACGCTGGTTTGGGCGTCGGGCGTGTTCAAGACGCCCATCACCGCAAAGAAGGGATGCACCAAGAGGGGCGCGGCCAAGAGGTGCAGCCAGAAGGCGACGTCCGATTTGCGGGTTTGTCGCAGGGGGTCCAAGCCGTCCCACACCATGGCCAGCGCAAAGACGACGATGCCCGCGCTCAACGACATCGCCAAGATCCAGTCTTTGGCGTTGGGAATCAAGGCAAAGAGCAACGCTGCCACCCAGCCTATCCCCGTGGCTGCGCCCGCCGCCACCGTGATCGGTACCCGAAAACGCCACCAATGCAGCCATGCCCCGGCACCCGCCACCGCCCAAGCCACCAAGAAAACCTGCTCTGATTTCTCGCCCAACATGCCGATGGCCCCGAAAAGACCGGCCACAAAGCTCAAGAGCAGCACGATCGCCGGCAGCGCCATGCGGCGCTTGCGCGTAAAGAATTCTGCCAAGCCCCACGACGCCGTTGC
Organism: Leptothrix toolikensis (SeqCode); assembly: GCF_057922285.1. Lineage (NCBI taxonomy): Bacteria > Pseudomonadati > Pseudomonadota > Betaproteobacteria > Burkholderiales > Sphaerotilaceae > Leptothrix > Leptothrix toolikensis (SeqCode). Next base: position 522 of record NZ_JBYSVC010000070.1, on the reverse strand, counting down.
GACCGCAAAAGCACCCAACCACGGCACCACGCTGCCCCCGATCCAAGCCACCGAGGCCAACAGCAGCAAGCAGGCGATCACCACAAACAGATCGTTGAAGCCGGTGATCAGCCGAAAATGCTCTTCATCCGCTGCCCACGCTGATCGCCTCTGCGCCACATGCGCCCGAAACGCCGCCGCGATCTCCTCGCCCATCACCCCTGCTCTAACGGCTGCATCCAAGTCTTCGTTGCTGTACATCTTCATGACTGTAGCGCCCGCAGTAGCTCGCTCAGTGCCGCATCTTCCACCTGACCCAAGCTGCCTTGTAGACCGCGCTGGATGAGTTGACGGGCGGTTTGGGCGTGGGGTGTGACCGGACCGAAGAAGCGAGCATCCAGCCCGTGGGCGATCAGCAGGGTGGGGAAATTGACCACATCGATGTGGCCCAGCGCCTCTTCATCGTCTTCCACATCCAGCCAGACAAAGCGTGCCTGCCCCCCGAATTCACGCCCCAAATCGTCGAAGGTTTGGCGGTAACTG
>NZ_JBYSVC010000069.1:0-13169 GCF_057922285.1 Leptothrix toolikensis (SeqCode) | reverse complement strand
TGGCGCTGGCGACGGCGGGGCAGGTGCCGGTTTGGATGTGGGTGAGGGCAGCGTGGGTGAGGGCTTCGGTGTCGGTGCCCAAGGGCAGGTCGAAGTTGTCGGCCACGGTGCAGCCCGGGGTGGGGGCGAGGCCGTTGTAGTAGCGGCCTTGGGCGGCGCTGTTGAAGACTTCAAAGCGCAGGGCGCTGTAGGTTTTTTGGCAGTAGCTTTGCGGCTGAAAACCAAAGGGCTTGCCGCAGCTGCTGTTGCCAATCTGGATGACTTGGATGTGTGGGCTGAGGCCGTTGATCACCAATTCGCTGGCCGAGCAGGTGCGTCGGCCGGTGAGGACGTAGACGCGGCTCAGGTTGAGCGCGGTGCTGGCGCTGGCCCGAAAGACATAGTTGCCGTTGCTGGCGCTGTGGCGGGCGTTGTAGTGCAGGCTGCCAAAGATGCGGTTGTCGAGGGCGCTGCCGCCGATGGCCGAGGCCAAGTCTTGGGCCAAGTTGATGTAGCCGCCGCCGTTGTAGCGCAGGTCCAGCACCAGCTCGGTCACGCCTTGGGCTTTGAACTGCGCCAGCTGCGTCGTCAGATCGGGCCGCAGGCTGCCGTCGGGGTTGTAGCCGTTGAGAAAATCCTTGTAGAACACATACCCCACAGCGGTCGGCGCGGCGCTGGGGTTGGCTGGATGGGGCAGACTCAGAACGCGGCTGTAGCGCGCATCAACCGGCGAGAGGTCATAGACCGCCGCTGTCAGACGGACGCTGCGTGGGGTGAGGCTGGTGATGCTGTCGCGCACACTCAACTGGATGCTTTGACCCACGGCGCTGGGGGTGAGCAGCGGGAAGGACCCGGCAGCTTGCATCGCGCTGGTGGGGACGCCGTTGATGCTTTCCAGCACCATGCCGCGCTGCAAGCCAGCGGCCTCGGCGGGGGAGTGGGGCGCGATGTAGCGGATGCGGATGGGGCTCGGGTCTTCGGGTCGCCCCGCCACCGTCACGCCGTAGTTCAAAGTCTGGCCCGCCGAGAAGCTCAGGTTGTAGCTGGCGCTGTCTTGAACGTAGCTCCACTGATCCAGCGGCGTGATGCCGTCCAGATCCTTCTTGACCAGCAAGGCATCGAAGTAGCTCTCGATGGTGCCAAAGGGCGCGGGATCGACGCTGGGCAGGCGGTCGGCAAAGAGATACACGTCCTGCATATCGGCCAGCAGCCAGCTTTTTTGTTCGGCCAAGCCGCAGATCGTGGTCGTCGTGATGCCGGTTATGTGTGGGCCGTTGCCACCCCCACAGCTCACCAAGGCCGCTAAACCCATCACGGCGCCGAGGCGAGCTCGCATCAGATTTCGAGGTTGTCGATCAATCGGGTCCGGCCCAAACGGGCAGCGCCCAGCACCACCCACGGGCTGGCTTGGGCTTGATCTTCAGGCGTGGGAGCAAGCAGATCGCTGCGGCGGCGCAGGGTGAGGTAATCCGGTTGCCAGCCGCGTGCGGCCAAATCGGCCATGGCGTGGGCTTCGAGGGCGGCCAGATCAGCGTGTGCCCCGTTTGGGTGGCTGGCTTGGCGGGCCGCTTGACCCAAGCGTTGCAAGGCGCGGTAGAGCTCTGGGGCTTCGGCACGCTCTTGCGCACTCAGGTAGCCGTTGCGCGAGGACAGCGCTAAGCCGTCGGCCGCGCGTTCGGTCTCGCCCGCCACCATGGTGATCGGCATGGCGAACTGCTCGACCATCTGGCGCAGCACCAGCCATTGCTGGTAGTCCTTCTTGCCAAACAGCGCCATGCCCGGCTGCACGCACTGAAAGAGCTTTTGCACCACGGTGCAAACGCCGATGAAAAAGCCCGGGCGGAAGTGACCTTCCAGGATGTCGGCCAAGGCTGGATCGGGCTGCACCTTGTAGGTCTGCGGCGTGGGGTAGAGCACGGTTTCGTCGGGCGCGAAAAGCACATCGCAGCCCGCTTCGGCCAGCAAGGCGCTGTCTTGGGCCAAGGTGCGCGGGTAGCGATCAAAGTCCTCGTTCGGACCGAATTGCAGCCGGTTCACAAAGATGCTGGCCACCACCGTGCGCCCACTGCGGCGCGCTTGGCGGATCAGCGCGAGATGGCCGTCGTGCAAGTTGCCCATGGTGGGCACAAAAGCGGGCCGCTCTTGGCCGGGTTGAGACAAGGCCGCGCGCAGTTCGGTCAGGGTATGGAAGATGTCCATGAGAGGGTTGGGCGTTGTTCAGTAAGCGTGGCGGGTGGGGTCGGGGAAGCGGCCGTCTTTGACCGCTTGGACGTAGGCGCGCAAGGCGGCGGCGACATCGCCCCCTTCTTGGGCCACCTCGGCCAGAAAGTTCTGCACAAAGCGCGGCAGCTTGCCGCGTGTCAGCCCCAGCATGTCGTGGACCACCAGCACTTGACCGGCGGTGGCCGGGCCTGCGCCGATGCCGATGGTGATGAGCTGTGGGTTGTCGGCTTGGACATCGGCCGCCACGCTCGATGGCATCAGCTCCAGCACCATCATGCTGGCCCCGGCCTCGTGCAGCTCGCGGGCGTGCTGGCGCAAGCGGCTGGCCGCTTCAGCGTCGCGGCCTTGAATGCGGTAGCCGCCCAAGGCGTGCACGCTTTGCGGCGTCAGGCCCAAGTGCGCGCAGATCGGCACCCCGCGTTCGGTGATGAAGCGCACCACCTCAGCCGTCCAGCCGCCGCCTTCGAGCTTGACCATCTGCGCGCCCGCTTGCATCAAGGCCGCACTTGAGCGCATGGCCTGATCGCAGCTTTCGTGATAGCTGCCAAAGGGTAAATCGGCCACCAACCACGCCGTGCCGCCGCCAGCGGCCAAGCCCCGAGCGACGCAGCGGGTGTGATAGACCATGTCGTCCAAGCTCACGCCCAAGGTGCTGTCGCGGCCTTGGATCAGCATGCCCAGCGAGTCGCCCACCAAGAGGGTGTCGCAACCGGCCTCATCGGCCAAACGCGCCAAGGTGGCGTCGTAGGCCGTGAGCATGGTGATCTTCTCGCCCTGGGCGTGCATCTCGTGCAGGCGATGCAGCGTCAGGGGGCGGCGGGTGGTGGAGGTGTGGGAGGTGGCCGGAGCCATTTCAGCGTGACTGCTCATGCGCGGCATTCTATGCAGCCCGAGACGCCCCGCTGTGGGGGCTGACCCTGTGGCCTTAGCTTTGGCGGAACGCCAACCGCAGATAGATCGGCGCGAAGGCTTCGGCTTGGGTGAGTTCGATCAGCTGTTCGCGGGCCAACTCCAGCACGGCGATGAAGGTCACCACCAAGCCTTGCACGCCGTGACTCAGGTCAAACAGGGTGTTGAACTCGGCAAAACGGCAATGCTGCAAGCGGCGCAGCACTTGACCCATGTGGTCGCGCACCGAGAGCTCCTCGCGGGCGATGTGGTGGTGCTCCACCAGCCGAGCGCGCGCCAAGATCGCTGCCCAAGCCTCTTGCAAGTCTTCACTGCGAACTTCGGGCAGGCGCGGCAAGGCCACGGCTTCGATGGACAAGCCGGTGGGCAAGAAATCGCGCCCGAGTTGCGGCAAGGCGTCGATCTCGATGGCGGCTTGCTTCATTTGCTCGTATTCGAGCAAGCGACGCACCAGCTCGGCACGCGGATCTTCACCCTCGCTCGCGTCATCGGCGCGGCGCACCGGCAGCAGCATGCGCGACTTGATCTCGATGAGCATGGCGGCCATGAGCAAGTACTCGCCGGCCAGCTCCAAGTTGTGCGCGCGTAATTGGTCGATGTAGGCCAAGTACTGACGCGTCACATCCGCCATCGGGATGTCGAGGATGTTGAAGTTTTGCCGCCGAATCAGGTACAGCAGCAAGTCGAGCGGACCTTGGAAGGTTTCGAGAAACACCTCCAAGGCTTCGGGCGGGATGTACAGGTCCTGGGGCAGCGCAAACATCGGCTCGCCATAAAGGCGGGCCTTGGCAACCGGATCCACCGCCGTGACTTCAGGCGTGGGTTTGATAGACGTAGGGCTGTTGTTCGACACGGCCAGCGTTGACTTCACGCACTTCTTCCCGGCTCACGGGTTGTTCCCACAGCAGCGCACGGCCTGCGAGCTGGCGTGCTTCCAGCGTCGGATCTTGCTTTTTGAGCGATTCGATGAACTGGGTGGCTTCGGATTGGTAGGGCTTCCAGAACAGAGGCATGGTGCAAAGCTCCAAGGGGTCAGGGTGCGCGATTCTACGGGCGAGCCGCTTGGGCTCACGTCACAATCCTGCGCCATGACGACTGAAATCGAACTCAAGTATCAGATCCCCGCTGAGCCCGCCGAGCGTTTGGCGGGTGTGCGTGAGCATCTTGCTCGACTCGGGCCGCTGGCTGTGTTGCCTTTGCAGGCGCGCTACCTCGATACCCCCGAGCGCAGCTTGGGCTCCAAGGGGCTTGCATGGCGCTTGCGCCGTGAAGGTGGGCCGTGGGTGCAGACCCTCAAAGGGCGGGGTGACGATGTGATGACGCGCTTGGAACACAACGTCGAGCTTGATGCTTCAGCGCTCGAAGGCCCCCATCAAGAGCCGGTGCCCAAGGTGGAGCGCCATGCGGGCACTCCGGCGGGCGAGGCCTTGATGCGTGCGCTGGCGGCTGCGCCTGAGCAAGCTTTGACGGTGCGCTTCACCACCGATATTCAGCGCACGTGGGTGCGTGTGCAGCATGGCGGGGCCTTGATCGAGCTGGCGCTGGACGAAGGCAGCATCGCTGCCGCCGGGCAGCGTTTGGCGGTGTGCGAGCTGGAGTTTGAGCTGATCGAAGGCCGGGCGGCCGACATCTTGGCCTTTGTGCGGCCGTGGATTGCCGCGCACGGCTTGTGGCTCGATGTGCGCAGCAAGGCCGAGCGCGGTGATCGGCTGGCGCGTGCTCAGCTGGGCGCTGGGCCGGTGGCGACGGGCGATGGCCTTGCGGCTCGCCTGCGTAACGCGGCGGAAACGGCTGAATTTGGTGCGCCCGCCCAAGCTGCGCTGGCCCGTTCAAGCGCGGTCCAAGAAGCGTTCTTGGACGAGCTGGCGCTGGCTCAGCGCACCTGATCAGCGCACCTGATCGAGTGCTGCGCCAACGCTGGGCACGATGGCGTCGTCGCCCAGCAAGGCATCAAAGCCGACCCGGCGTATCAGCGAGAGCGGCTGCTCGTTGACATTGGCCAGCACCAAGCCGATGTCTTGACGCTGCAAAGTGCGCCAGAGTTGCTGCAAGGCGTCGAGCCCGGAGGAGTCCATCAGCACCAGTTTGTGCATCTCCAGCACCACGGCGCGCGTGCCAGCGGGTAGTTCTTCGGGCAGATCCTCGATCTTGCCCACCGCGCCGAAGAACAGCGAGCCGTAGAGCTCAAAAACATAGACCCCGGGGGGTAGATCTTGGTCCGTCACGGGGCTGACGTCGAAGAGCGTGCCCATGCGCCAGATGAAGAAGATGCAGGCCAGCACCAAGCCGACTTCGACCGCGACCGTGAGATCGAAGATCACGGTGAGCAAGAAGGTGCCCACCATGATGATGCGGTAGGAGTGGTTGAACTGGCGCAGGCGCACGAACTCGCGCCACTCGCCCATGTTCCAAGCCACGAACAACAAAATGCCAGCCAGCGCGGCCAAGGGCACATGCAGCGCCAGCGGTGCGGCCACCAAGACGATCAGGAGTAGCGCCAAGGCGTGGATGATCCCGGCGATGGGTGTGGCGGCACCGGCGCGCACGTTGGTGACGGTGCGGGCGATGGTGCCGGTGGCGGGGATGCCGCCAAAGAAGGGCGTGACGAAATTGGCCACGCCTTGGGCCATCAGCTCTTGATTCGGGTCGTGGCGGCGAAACTCGGTCATGTTGTCGGCCACGCGAGCGCAGAGCAGCGACTCAATCGCCCCCAGCAGCGCAATCGTGATGGTCGGGATCAAGAGCTGCTTGGCCCCGGCCCAACTGAAGTCCGACATCGAAAAACTGGGCAGTGACTGTGGGATGCCGCCAAAGCGCGAGCCGATGGTCTCGACCGGCAACGAAAGCACAAAGGTCAGCAGGGTGGCCAGCCCGAGTGCGACGATGGTGCCGGGCACGTGGGCGGCGACGCGCCGGGCGTGGTCACGCGGGGTCATCGGTGCCTGCGGCATGGTGTAAGACTTGGGCCACAGCACCACGATGGCCAAGCAGACCAAGCCGATCAGCAGCGAGAGCGGGTCTAGGTCGTGGATGTGATTGGCCAAGGTGCCGATCTGGGTGAAGAAGTCGGCCGGGAGCTTGTCGATCTTGAGTCCGAGCAGATCCTTGACCTGCGAGAGCCCGATCAGCACCGCGATGCCGTTGGTGAAGCCGATGACGATCGACACCGGGATGTAGCGCACCAAAGCGCCGAGCTTTAACCAGCCCATCAAGAAAAGCAGGATGCCGGCCAGCGAGGTCGAAATCAGCAAGTTCGCCAGCCCGTAGCGCTCGACGATGCCGTAAACGATGACGATGAACGCCCCGGCCGGGCCGCCAATTTGCACCTGTGAGCCACCCAAAGCCGAGATCAAAAAGCCCGCAATGATGGCCGTGAAGATGCCCTGCTCAGGCTTGACGCCCGAGGCAATCGCAAAGGCCATCGCCAAGGGCAAGGCCACGATGCCGACCGTCAACCCCGCGCCAAGATCGGCCAGAAAGCGTGTGCGGTCGTAGCCCTTGAGGCTATCGAGCAGACGCGGGCGAAAGGGGTGAAAGCGGCGCAGCATGGTGGGGTCCTTGTCTCTTCTCGTCTTATCGGATGCGCATCCCTGGCTGGGCACCGGGGAAGGGCTCCAGCACAAAGATGCCGGGGTGGGTTTTTTCATCGGCGTGGCTGGCGGCCAGCACCATGCCTTCGCTGATGCCGAACTTCATCTTGCGCGGTGCGAGGTTGGCCACCATGACGGTGAGTTTGCCGACCAAATCTTCGGGCTTGTAAGCAGATTTGATGCCGCTGAAGACGTTGCGATGGCGTCCCTCGCCCACATCCAAGGTTAGGCGCAGCAGCTTGGTGCTGCCATCAACCTGTTCGGCATGAACGATCTTGGCCACGCGCAAGTCCACCTTGGTGAAGTCGTCGATGGTGATCTCGGGGGCGAGTTCTTCGCCGCCGGGCACCAGCTTCGGGGCGGCGGGCGGGGCGGGTGGTTCGAAGAGGGCCTCAAGCAGTTTGGGATCGACGCGCTGCATCAGGTGCTGGTAGGTGCCAATGGTGTGCGCACCCAGCAGCTGGTCGGTCGAGGTGAAGTCGAGCGGGGCGATTTGCAAGAAGGCTTCGACGTTGGCCGCCAAGACCGGCAGCACCGGCTTGAGGTAGATGGTGAGCAGGCGGAAGGCTTCGATGCAGACACTGCAAACGTCTTGCAGCACTTGCTCTGCGCCTTCTTTCTTGGCCAATTCCCACGGCTTGTTGGCATCGACGTACTCGTTGACGCGGTCGGCCAAGGCCATGATTTCGCGCAGCGCCTTGCCGTAGTCGCGGGACTCAAAAAGCTCGGTGATGGTGTGGCGATGGGCGCGCAGGGTTTCGAGCAAGCTCATGCCGTCCACACCCAGATCGCCGGACAGCTTGCCGCCGAAACGCTTGGCCAAAAAGCCCGCAGCGCGTGAGGCGATGTTGATGTACTTGCCGACCAGATCGGCGTTGACCCGCGAGCTGAAATCTTCCGGGTTGAAGTCCACGTCTTCGACGTGGGCGTTGAGCTTGGCAGCGATGTAGTAGCGCAGCCACTCGGGGTTCATGCCGAGCTTGAGGTACTTGAGCGGATCGAGCCCCGTGCCTCGGCTCTTGCTCATCTTTTCGCCGTTGTTGACGGTCATGAAACCGTGGACGAAGACACTGTCGGGGACTTTGCGACCGCTGAAGTGCAGCATCGCCGGCCAAAACAGGGTGTGGAAATAGGTGATGTCCTTGCCGATGAAATGCACCTGCTCGACGCTGGGGTCGGCCATGAAGTCCTCGAAGCTGCGGGTCTCGCCGTACTTGGCCTTCGGTCCGCCTTTGTCGAAGTAGTTTTTCAGCGAGGCCAAGTAGCCAATCGGCGCGTCCAGCCAGACGTAGAAATACTTGCCCGGCGCGTCGGGGATCTCGATGCCGAAGTAAGGCGCGTCGCGGCTGATGTCCCAGTCACCCAGGCCGCCTTGGCCTTGCTCATCCTTGGTGAACCATTCCTTGATCTTGTTCAGCACTTCGGGCTGAAGCTTGCCGCTTTCTTGGGTCCACGCTTCAAGGAACGCCACGCAGCGCGGATCGCTCAGGCTGAAGAAGTAGTGCTCGCTGCTTTTGAGCACCGGCGTAGCACCGGAGAGCGCCGAGAACGGGTTTTTCAGTTCGGTTGGGCTGTAGACCGCGCCGCAGACTTCGCACGAATCGCCGTACTGGTCCTTGGCACCGCACTTCGGGCACTCGCCCTTGATGAAGCGGTCAGGCAAGAACATGCCCTTGGCCGGATCAAAGAACTGTTCTACCGAACGCACGGCGATCAGACCGGCCGCGCGCAGAGCCCGGTAGATGTCTTGCGCCAAGACGTGGTTTTCGGCCCCGTCGGTCGAGTGCCAGTTGTCAAAACTGATGTGAAAGCCGTCGAGGTACGGCTTGCGACCGGCGGCGATGTCGGCCACGAAGGCTTGCGGTGTTTTACCGACTTTTTCAGCCGCGATCATGATCGGCGCGCCGTGGGCGTCATCCGCACCACAGAAATGCACCTGATGACCCTGCATGCGCTGAAACCGCACCCAGATGTCGGCCTGGATGTATTCCATGATGTGGCCGATGTGGAAGTGGCCGTTGGCGTAGGGCAGGGCGGTGGTGACAAAAAGCTGGCGAGTCATGTGCGGTGTCTGTTCTAGGGCCTTGGGGCAGGAGGGGGCGATTTTAGGCGGGCTCCGCTAGACTGCACGCGGTCTGTGATCCTGCTTCTCTACTCTATTCACTCCCCCCATGTCGCCCACTCCTATCGTGACTGAAACTGCTCTTCTGGCCGTCCTGCAAACGGTGCTTGATCCCCAAACCGGGCGCGATTTTGTGAGCACCCGACAACTGCGCGATGTCCGCATCCAAGGCTCGTCTGTGTCGTTTGAGGTGCAGATGAGCTATCCGGCGCGCAGCCTTTGGCCGAATCTGGACGCCGCCTTCAGTGCGGCCGCTCGCAAGGTGCCGGGTGTGTCGGCGGTGACGGTGCGTTTTTCGACGGCCATCGTGGCGCACGCCGTGCAGCGTGGTGTGCAGCTTTTGCCGGGTGTGAAGAACCTGATCGCCGTGGCTTCGGGCAAGGGTGGGGTGGGCAAGAGCACCACCGCTGCCAATTTGGCCTTGGCGCTGGCGGCCGAAGGGGCCAAGGTGGGTTTGCTGGACGCCGACATCTATGGCCCCAGTCAGCCGACCATGCTGGGCATTGAAGGTCGCCCCGACAGCTTCGATGGCAAAACCATGGAGCCGATGATCGGCCACGGTTTGCAGGTGATGTCGATCGGCTTTCTCATTGACGACGATCAGGCCATGGTCTGGCGTGGGCCGATGGTGACGCAGGCCTTGGAGCAGTTGCTGCGCCAGACGAACTGGAAGGACTTGGACTATTTGATCGTCGATATGCCCCCGGGTACGGGTGACATCCAACTCACGTTGGCGCAGCGCGTGCCGGTGACAGGTGCGGTGATCGTGACCACGCCGCAAGATATCGCCCTGATCGACGCCAAGAAGGGCTTGAAGATGTTCGAGAAGGTCAGCGTGCCGATTCTGGGCATCGTTGAGAACATGGCCGTTTACTGCTGCCCGAACTGCGGCCATACCGAACACATCTTTGGGGCCGACGGTGGCAAAGCCATGGCCGAGCAATACGGGGTGGATTACCTCGGGGCGCTGCCGCTGGAGCGTTCCATCCGCGAGCAGACCGACGCAGGGCGGCCCACGGTGGTGGCTGAGCCCGAAGGAGCCTTGGCCGGCCTCTACAAGGCCGTGGCCCGCAAAGTGGCGATCAAGATCGCCGAGCAATCCAAGGACTACTCGGCCAAGTTCCCGACCATCACGGTGTCCAAGGCAACCTGAGTGGGTTGAGCTTGCTGGGGCTGAGGGCTGCTGTCGCGTGTGGCATGGCCCGGTCACGCGTACCGGGTACTTGGCGGTGGACACCGACCAACGGCAAGCTGTTGCGGCTTTGCAAGGACACCGTTGTGATCGGTGTGACTTGCAGGTCAATGGTGCGCGCGAGGGGATTACCGAGCGTGATGGCCTCAACTTCGGTGCTGTGGGTGCTCAGCACCGTGCTGCACGGCTCACCCCGTTGGCAGATGTAGTCGTCGTTATCGAGATCCGCGCCGGCAATGACGCTGACTCGGTTGCGGCTGTAGCCGTTGTAGCTCCACGTGTAGCGCCCGGCGTTGGCGGTGGCTTGCACCGTGGCGACCACATCGTTGCGGTCGGGGTCGATCAACACCACGTACATCGGGCCGTAGGTGGTGGCCAAAGCGCTGTTGTCGGCATCTTGTCGCGTCACCATCAAGCTGATGGACAGCGTGCGCGTGGGCTTGAGCTGGACGGTGATGCGCAGATCATGATGACCTGGTGTGAGCAGCGTCCGGTCCACATACAGGGTATAGAGACCTTGGCCGGTGGCATCGACTTGGGTCGGGTTGATTTGCACCGCCGGTGATGAGCTGATCACGGCCGTAATGGTCTCTGTGGTGGTGGCGTTGGTGTTGGTGGTGGGACTGCTTGCCCGTAGTTCGAGCTGGGCACTGGTGCGAAAACTCCCCAAATCAAAGCTGCTGGGTTGGGCCGTGATGGGGATCAAGGTGGGCACGGGGATGCTGGTGGTGGTTTCCAGCGCCACATCCACCGCTTTGCGGGCATTGATCAGACCCATGCCGAAATCGTGGTCTCGCCCGGCCACCCCCAGATCATCGGTCAAGCGACCGGCGGCAAGAAAGGCGTCGATTTGGGTCGGACTCAAGGCCGGGTTGATGTGTCGCATCAAGGCCAGGGTACCGCTGACGTGCGGTGCCGCCATCGACGTGCCTTCCAAGGGGCCGAAATCGGCCATGCGGGCATTGTTGGCATTGAAGCTGCTCACGGTGCTGTAGATCGAGTTACCCCCTGCGGAGACACCCAAGGCCGGATCAGAACCGCCGCCCGGTGCCACCAAGCCCAGCGCACTGCCGGTGTTGGAATAAGCCGCCAGTTTCTTTTGATGATCGAGCGCCCCCACGGCAATCACCCCACGGCAGTTGGCCGGCGCACTCACGGCCACCCGACGACCCAGATCAAGTCGGCTGGAGTTGCCGGCGGCCGCCACCACCATCACCCCCGCAGCGCGGACCCGGTCGATGGCGTTTTGATAGGCCACCGGGCAATTCACGTCGCTGCCCAGACTCAAGTTGATGATGTCGGCGCGCCGTGCTGGCAAGGTGCCAGAGTTGTTGTCCAGCCCGGCGGCGTAGAGCATGGCGTTGACGATGTCCAAGGTGCTTGCGCCATGTCCGGGCTGAAAGACCCGTAGCGGCATGATCTGCGCCATGGGTGCAATACCTGAACCAAAGCGGCCGTTGAAGGTCGAAGCCGCGATCAGCCCCGCCACATGGGTGCCGTGAAAGATCGGGTTGTCGCTGCGCTGCGCCGGGTTGTCGCCGTTGGCGATGTTGCCGTCACCGGGGGAGATATTGGTCAGAAAGCTACGGCCGGCTGAGAGCAGTTGAGGGTACAAGTCCGGGTGATCCAGCATCACCCCATCGTCAATGACGGCCACCACGGGTGTGCGGCTGCCCGGAATCGATAGCGTCCCCAACCGATTCAGTGCTGAGCTGAGATTGATCTGGTCGTAGTGCCAGCGTTGCAGGCTGTAGGAGGGGTCGTTGGGCGGGAAGGTGCCGGCCAAGGTTTGGGTCTCCATGCGCCAGTTGGGGTGGACGCCCAAGTAATAGCCGGTGGCCTGAATGGACTTGGCGTATTTCAGGGCCATCACCGCTGCGGGAGTCTGGGGGCTAGGGGTCGCCGTATTGCGCTGGTTTTGCGCCAAGCGGCTGAGGCCTTGGGCGAGCGCGATTTTCTGGCTAGGCAGTTTGAGCAGCTGTGGGCCTGTGCCTGGGCTCGTGATCAACTGGACCCCCGCTGCACTGACGCTGGCCGGTAAAGCCAAGGCGGAAGGTCGTGACAACGCTTGCGTGGTGGCGAGCATGCGGTTGCGTTCTACTTTGGGCAGCGCCAGCAGCTCTTGGGGATTGAAGTTAAGCGTACTGGTGGTGGTCATGCACTGACCGGAGCTGCCCAGATCGGCTACACGCAGGTTGTAGACCGAAGCCCCCATAAAGGCATGAACATCAATGTAGTAGGCCCCGGTTTGATGAACTTGGATGCACTTTGAGCGGGTATCGGCTGTGTTGGCAAAACCAAGTTGGCGGCCATCTTTGGCGATCACGTAGAGGTCAATGTCGGCACTGCCCACCTCTGCACTGCTTTCGAGCTCGATGCTCTGGCCCGCGACCAAATCCATGCTGTACCAGTCATCGCCATCGCCGCTGGCTTGGTTCGCCCCAGAAGGCCCGGTACCGGGTTGGTTGACTGTGCCCACCAACAAGACCGGATTGGGCAGCCCTTGTGCGGTATTGGGGTCGTCGTTGGTATGCCGATGGGCTTGGTTGCCGTCATTGAGGTCTGAATCCACGGCAGCCGCAGAAGGCACGCTGATCGTGCCCGACAGTCGCAGACCGGGTTGGGTGCCGACCGCACCACCTGTACCCGCACCCGCACTTGCGCCACTGGTGGGCCCACCATTGCCGCCGCCACAGCCAAGAAGCAAGGCGGTCAGAAGCCCCAAGGCTCCATGAAAACAGAGTCGAACCATGTTGTTTTTGAAGCGAGTCAACCGCGTAGCAATGACGTGAACAAGCAAGCTGCTCACGTCATTGGGCCCGTCGAAAAGCGGCAATTGTTCACGATGGGGGCCTTCAGCGTCCACAGCGTTTTACCGATGGGCACGAACAGAACGTCTGGCACCACTGTTATCAAATGTAGGAAGACCCCAGCTATCCGTTGAATAATCCGCAGCGTTCAAGCAAATTCAAACGAGGAGACCCCCTATGACATCCCTGACAGGCGGCTTTTTGGCCAAGGAGCGCACCATCGCTGCGCCTGGTTTCAATCGCTGGCTGGTGCCACCTGCTGCGTTGGCCATCCATCTTTGCATCGGCATGGCTTATGGCTTCTCGGTGTTTTGGTTGCCGCTTTCCAAGGCGCTTGGCATCAA
>NZ_JBYSVC010000068.1:0-13178 GCF_057922285.1 Leptothrix toolikensis (SeqCode) | reverse complement strand
GCAACAGCAACAGCAGCAGCAGGTACCGATGAGGCGCTATGCGGAGCGGATGCTGCCACCACCGTGATCGCCGTCGTGCTTGCAGCAGCTGTCACAGAAGTCGCAGCACTCGCAGCACTACTCGCAGGAGCAGAAGCGACCAAAGGTGCCTTGATCAAAGCAACGGGTGCTGACGCTGATGACGCTGGTTTTGTTGTTGGCGCTGCGGCAATCACCACAGGGCCGGAGGATGCCGCTTCTTGCAGGGCATACAACGGTGGCAACTTGCTGTGACTATCTGCGCCCTGTTGACTAGCCACCAAGGCTGAGGCCTTGGCGGAATTTTCAGCTTGCATATCCGCCAAAGTCGGCAGAGTCAACGCAACACCCCTGCGCAAACGACTCAAATGCCCATTGACAAAGGCATCCGGATTGCGCCGCAAGATCGCCACCATGGCTTGGTTACGACTGATCGTCCCCTGCTGCGCACCAGCAACAGCCCGGCCAGCAATATCCCACAGCGTGTCCTTGGCTGTGATGAGGGTCGTACCGGCTTGCTGAGAAGCAGACGCCGAAGCCGATGGCGCGATTGCTGAAGGCTCAGCAGCCAACGTCTGCAAGGAAGCGGCCGCCAGGGCCAGCGCCATCAGGGTGTGCGAGAAGGAGCGTTGCATGGCCTTGGACACATTCACGAAGAGGTAAGGGTGGACAAAAAACGGACCTCATGGTCCATGAGAACGATCATCAGACCGTCAAGGTATCCATCAGATCAATCATGAATTCGGTATCTTCCTGCGTCTGCGCCTCCCAACCCTTCAGCCCCAACGATTCAAGCACTCGCTGTCCTGCCGGGTCGGTATTCATGGCCAACAAAGCCTGGACGAGATGTTCCCGATGGTCCTTGAAGCGTGGGCAGACCAAGAGAACATGGCGCACCACACTGATCTGACTGGTCACCAAGGGCCGCAACTGCTTGCGCACCACTGGACTGAGCCTATCGTAGGCATCTTTGAGAAAATAACCGACATCCGCTTGACCCCGTAGCAAGTTTTTTGCGACCAAGGTGTACGAATTCACCGTTTGCATCTGGGTGTTCTGTGCATTGAGATCCGCTGGCTCCAGCAAGATCTTGCCGATCATGTTGACATCCGGATCATCTGTCGCCGCGACACGTGTCCCCGGCTTGAGATCCTCAACATGCTGAATGGGACTCTCATCGAGCACCGCCACCACAGCTTCATCCGCCTTGCCCATCGGTGCAGCCACTGCCACAAAGCCCTTGTCACGCACCAACATCACAGCATCGAAGGGATTGGCGTAGATCAGATCAACTTTTTCTTCTTCGAAGGCTTTGCGCTGCGCTTCAAAATTATCGTAAAGCTCGAAATGAATACGCACCTCCAGCTTGCGCTGCATCCACGTATTAAAGATGTACCAACCGGCGATGTTATCGGGCGGGAAATCGGGGCTGGCCGTCATATTGAAGGTCATACTTTTTTCTCCTCGACAAGCATACGGGCGTACAACTCGGTGCATTCGTTGATCTTGGTGCGTGACGGCTTGCGTCGCACTGAGGTGTAACCCACCACTTGACCATCGCGAACATTGGGGATCGCGGTGGCGAAAACCCAGTAATAGCAGCCATCCTTACGCAGGTTTTTAACGTAACCCTGCCAAGTGACACCTCGTTCCAACGTGGCCCATAGGTCAGCAAATGCCGCAGCAGGCATGTCGGGGTGCCGCAAAATACTGTGTGGCTGCCCGATAAGCTCTTCACGCGTGAACCCCGACATATCCACAAAAGCCTGATTACCATGGGTAATTACACCCTTGGTATCGGTGCGGGAAACAATCAATTTGCCATCGGGATATGGTACTTCTTGATCAAGGACCAAAACCGTTCGGCAAATACCTTCGTAATAGCACAGCCGATGTTCGCGGTAGGGTCCTTCCGCGAGCTGGACTGGTTCCATGTCTTTCATGATGAACCCTGCGAGAGATGTTATGAGTAGTAGGTGGATGAATTGACCGTGCGTTGGGCTCGTCAGGCGCAGGGATGGGCATGTGCCGGAGAAGAGACCAACAGCCCCAGCACTGCTCCCGTGCAGACGTCAGACGAACACCACCAAGTCAGATGATCTTGCTGATGCTGTCGGCTGCCCGCTTGAGATCGAGAAAGATCAGGCCCAAACGAGCATTGGATTTAAGCAGTGCGGTGATCACGGCATCGGGGCCTGCATGGGCCATCAACACGTAACCACGCTGACCTTTGATCAGCACTTGCTCAAGCTCACCGCGTGCCAACTCCCGAGCCGTGCGATCACCCAGCGAGAGCATGGCAGCACTCATGGCACCCACACGGTCTTCATCCATGCTGGCCGGCAGCAAGGAGGCCATCATCAGGCCATCGGTAGAGAGAACAGCGGAAGCCTCGATATCGGCGGTCGAGCCATTGAGTTCGCTGAGAATCGAGTTGAGAACGTCTGCACGCATGAAAAAGCTCCTTACAGGATAGAGTGGAGGAAGAAGACCATCAAAAGAGAATCGAACACGCCATCATCAAGCTGGCCCACCACCGTAGCGCACACCCAACGACCACACCAAAGTCGTGAAGGCGGATTGGTTGAACCTCGGCAAGCCGCCAACGATCAAAACAAAGTATTCGCTGCCGATATAAAGCGGCCAAAACCCGATTTCAGCGTAACCGCTCGCGTTCACCATGCCCCAACCATCTGTGCGCAAGCGCATGTTGTTGTGCAACAAGCGCGCATGGCGCTCGTGAACACTGGCCAAGTCCGCTGCCAAGGCCGCCAGTTCTTCGGATGTTTCGTGGGCGAAACCGGCCGTACCGAGGTACAAGCCGTTCTTTTCGGCCAAGATCGCGTTGCCTTCATCTGACAACTGCATCAGCAAGGGGTGCAACAAGGCTTCGATGCTGTCGGGTGGAACCCCCACCGGCATGGGTAGTCCTTGGATAAAACCGGAGGACTGGAGACGATAAATGAACTCCAGCGCATCAGCCTCACCCAAAGACATCCATTCCTGCACAAGCGGTACTGACAGCCGGGGCGTCTCCGGTTCGCGCAGCAAACGCTGCAGGAAGTTACGCGCCGGATCGCGTGTGGGACGGCTTGCCGCGTAATACGCCCCTGCGGGCGTCGGGTGCAAGTAGTACTCGCCGGTGAGGGTGTATTGGTCCATGATCGAATTTAGATACCGGGGTCAAGCGACAACAGCAACGACTGCACCAAGGTCGAGACATCCTCGCGCTTGCGTCCATCGACTTCATAGACCGGTGCAGAGAGGTCAAGCTCCTTGAGCTGGGCGACATACTCTTCGATCGTTGGCACGCGGTTGTTGTCCATCTGAGTGATCCCAACCACAAGCCGGGTACTGTCGATGAAGTTGCGAAACGCATTGACGTAGAAGCGCATGTCCTGGAACGGATCAGGCCGCGTGTTGTCGAGCAGCAGAATGATTCCGATCCCACCCTTGGTGAGGATATCCCACATGAAGTTGAATCGTTCCTGCCCTGGGGTGCCATAAAGATGCACCTTCTCGTTGGGTCCGAGTCTGATCATCCCGTAATCAAGCGCCACCGTGGTGTTGGGCTTGCGACGGGTGGTCATGTCAGAGGCTTCCTCCTCGGTCGTGATTGGCTCAATATCGCTGATCGACTTGATCGCGGTGGTTTTGCCTGCTCCGACTGGCCCGGTAAAAATGATTTTGTGGTCTTTGTGAGACATGAGAAAAGTTCCTGGGTCGTGTGATCGCCGTGACGCTTACTTACCCAACCAGTTAAACAGGCGAGTCAGCAAGCCGCGGTTGCCTGGGCCCTTGCGCTTGGCACGGTGAATGTGCGAACCATCTTCTGTCACCAAGTCCAGCTCAAGGGCTGCGTTATAAAACGCAAAGATGTAACGCTGGGGAATTTGCAGCACACGTGCAGTTTCAGAAATGGAGGCTCCTTTGATCGCCCAAGCCGCCGCAATACGCAATGAATGCGGCGTGCGTTGCAGCCGCGTCATGTTGGGCCAATGCTTGAGGTACACCGGCTTGTCCGGATTGACCCCCGTAGGCAAACGTCCACCGGCCGTCTCCATCGCCGCGCGCCACAACAAGGAGTCGGCGCGCAAGACAGCCCCCGAACTCTCAAACCGAGGCCGCATCTTGGCGAAGTCCCCAGCACTGACCACCCGAGTCTTGGGCCGTTTGGTCATGCGTTGACCATAAAGCTGACTCAGCTTGGCTGGATCGAACCCAAGGTACACATGGTTTTGCAACGTATCGACCACCACTGCCCCTTCAGGCAGATCAAATTGGGTCGGCACCCGCCACTTCGCACTGACCAAATAGGCCTCTTTCAAGGCTGCGATCAAATACTGGTTCGGGTCATAACGCAAGGCTGAACTGGAAGCCAGATCGGACGGAGATGCATCCTCACGGGTTCCACACAACAAAGCTTCATCGTGTTTCTCCTGTTGGGAGATGACCAAATCATCCGGTGTGCTTGTGTCGGGTTTTTCAGCCACAGCCACGGGCACAGGAACCTGATGGGGTTTCTGAACGACAGAGGCGGCGACTGGCTCTGGTTGAGAGACCGGCTCCTGATGCAGCGTAGGAGCCGCCGGTGTGGGCTCAACCACGGCGGGCGGAGCTGCCGTAACGAACCGATCAAAGTTGGGTTTGTGCGATTCCACCGGGGGTGGATTCAACACTTGCCGAACAAGACCACCGAAGTCAGGTCGGACAGTGGCACGGGCCGTCTCGACTTGAACTGTTGGCGTCGGAGCCACGGCTTCACGCCGAGTTTCGATCTGTACCAACGGCTCATCCGGCGGAACCGGAGCAACCGGCACAGGCACCGGAGCAATAGCCCGAGGCGGAGGTGCCTCTACCACGACCGGAGGCGCTGGCGGTGCCGCCCGATGCCACTTGCCTGCATTCAAGGCCGCCGAAGCAGCCAACAATGCGGCCGGTGTCACCGGTTTTTGCACCCAAACAGCACCATCGATTTGATGAGGCGTCACCGACAGTGCAATGCCGGGTTTGGCTGTTCGCGCATGAAAATCATGCCATCGCTGCATCGACTCCTGGGTATCGACATCAAACACAGCCGCATCGGCCATGCTCTCTTGGCTTGGAACGAAACTATTGCGGCCGGTGCTCGTGAAGAAGAACTCGAGCACGGCCTGCGTGCGGGGTGGCAGGCTAAGCAGTGCCACCTTCAATCGGTTTTGCGACTTTGAAGAGTCCACGTCAATCGCACTATTGGAAGTTGAATCGGTTTATGGGAGTAAGGGCCTGAGTGGCAAGAAATGGATTTCTCGTCTAGACCCAACCTTCAGGGGCAGCGGCCCCCTGTTCGTGTAATCGCTCAACCATGGCCGCTTGGGCAGCTTCGTCACGGCTGTGTTTGTAAATCAAGAGCAACTCCTTGGCGACAGCGGCATCGGTCGGACTGGCCAGCAACGCACCCTCCAACAACTGCTTAGCGCCATCGAGATCGCCATCATCTAAAAGAGAAATGGCCTGTTCCAGAACGCCGACTTCAGCCACTGCGACCCGTTGCTTCTCCACCAATCGGTTGGTGCCAATCATGGCCGGATCAAGCACTGAGCCTGGGGTACTCGGCAATTGCGCATCGGGGCGCAAGCCCTCTGTGAGGCAGTGCCGGAAAAAAAGCTGATCCTCAGGATCAAGATGCAACGCAACTCGATCCAAGAGTTGTTCACGCAGATGTCGCCCATGGGGACCCAACGCGAGAAAAACATCCAACAAAGCGCCAAAGAGTCGATCAGACAACGGCACCTGGGCCGCTGCCAGCAAGACACGCCTTGTGTGCGCCTCTAAATCCTTCGGGTTCCGACTAACAGCGGCCGTCAAATGCCGCCAAGCATCCAGCGGCGAGCATGTGGTTGTCGGAGCCAACCAGCCTGCCGAAGCAATCGCAAAGGCGGGATCAAACGAGAACTCAACAGGGCGTATGTCTTGCATGGCGTTTGGACTCGTGATTCGTCGTATTGGGGTTTTCAGTGCAGAACAGCTTCAGCCACTCACTTTGTGTTTGACAAGCCGGCCATCAATCACCGATCCGGCTTCCATTTCGAGCGATCCGTAATACACGTCGCCCGACACCTTGGCGCTGGCACGCAACTCAACCAGACCCGTCACGTAGACCGACCCGTCGATTCGACCAAAAACCACCAAATTGGACACTCGCACATCTCCATCGATAAAACCGTGCTCACCCAGCGTAAGCGTACCTGCCTTGACGTCAGAAACGGTGACATCACCTGTAATTTTTCCGTCTATGCGTAATCCGCCGCAAAAAACCACATCTCCAGTCACCGTTGTGTCAGCACCAATCAGGCTATCTACGCGCTGCTGCAAAGGTTCTGCCACTTTTTTTGTGTTTCGTCTGAATAGCATGGCTTTATTGGATCAGATTTCAGGGGCGGGATATTCTTTATTCAACGCAGCTTTGTCATTTCAGATCGCCCCCTGATCTCGCATCAATGAGACGATTGTAGAGAATACAGCCGAAGATTGACCATGAAATAGTCACGTCTATCTGGGTAAAAGTGACAATCATCAGCGTGACATTGGTCACGAATCGTGAGTAGGCCGGTTTTTCTTATCATTCATGAATAGAAAAACAGCGTTGTAAGCACTGCCTAACGACTTGCCGCACAAGAGGATAGGCAGCAAACCAGCCGCTCTAAAGAAGCAATTTGTCACAAAACCCCCGCGTGAGGAACCTATGGAAAAAAGATTAAATATATCCAACAATCTATGTGCCGTTTTGATGCTTACCACACACCTAGTCAGATACACCAAACTTTTATAAAACTACCCGATAAAATCAACCAATACTTGGTAAACATGATCTAAATCATGCAATCCGGGCATCAGCGAGGGTCCAACTGGGAGCGATGTTGCTTAATGGCTTGGTCAACCAAGGGATGAAGGCCATTTTCAGGCTCAGAGCTGCAATCATCCAACCAATCCAGCAATTGACGCCGCATGCGCGGCTCCCAAAATTTTTGAAGATGCGCGGCGATGCCGTCCACGGCCTGCGCACGGTCGGGCATGGCCACGAAAAAATCACCAATCCGATTGGCCATCTGTATCAGATGCTGCACGTCCATCGCGCCAACTCCTTGACAAAACCAGGGGTCTCAGACGGCATCAATCCGTCGAGGATGGGTGTAAATCACTGCGCCTTCATGGCGAACAAAACCGGCCAACGTCAACCCGGCCTGCTCGGCCATGCGTACGGCCAAGGCCGTTGGCGCGGACATCGCCGCCAAAACAGGCATCCGAGCGGTGACGGCCTTATGAACCATCTCAAAACTAGCCCGACTGGTGACCAGAACAAAGCCTTCTCGGCGTGCAGGATCGTCGCCTTTGGCACCTGCCAAAGCACCAATCACCTTGTCGAGCGCGTTGTGTCGGCCCACATCTTCACGCACCAGTTGAACAGCACCGTCGCGATCACACCACGCCGCCGCATGCACCGCCCCCGTTTGACGCTGCAAGCTTTGCTGGGCCAACAAGGTTTCTTGGGCTTTTTGCAAAGCCGCCATGGTGATGCGCACCGGAGCGTTCTCAGCAACGTGCTCAGGATCCAGCGGCCGAGGCGCTTGCACAGCCTCACGGAGGCTGTCTTTGCCACACAAACCGCAGCCGGTTCGACCGGCCAAAACCCGCCGCCGCTCCTTGAGCCGCATGAAGCAACGCAAGGTGACACGCAATTGCAAGGTGATGCCCACCTCAGAGGGTTCCACTTCCAGATCGAGCAGATCGTCAGCGCTATCGATCAGCCCCTCGGTCAAGGCAAACCCTAAGGCGTAGTCTTCTAGGTCAAGCGGGCTGGCAAGCATCACCGCATGCGCCAAACCATTGATCTCGAAAGCCACCGGCACCTCCTCCGCCAGCCAATCCTGCACCTCACGGATCACGCCACCACGCAGGGTCGTGACCTGTGCGGGGGAGGAAGGTGGCGCGAGCTCAAACACCATGCGTGCGCTCATCGAGTAGTTTGTGCTGCGTCTGACTGAACCGCTCGTGATCCGCCTGCCAAGTCGAACGATGCGCTGCCGTGGGCATCACCCGAGCGATCTGCACCGCTGTCACCTTGTATTCAGGGCAATTGGTCGCCCAATCAGAGGAATCGGTGGTGATCACGTTGGCCCCCGACTCGGGGAAATGGAAGGTGGTGTAGACCACGCCCGGCTGAACACGCTCGGTGACGCGCGCGCGCAGCATGGTTTGACCCACTCGACTCTCCAAGCTGACCCACTCGGCGTCTTGAATACCGCGCTCCTCGGCATCAAGCGGATGCATTTCAAGCCGATCCTCGCCGTGCCACGCGCTGTTGGCGGTTCGGCGCGTCTGAGCACCGACGTTGTATTGGCTCAACACCCGGCCGGTGGTGAGGATGAGCGGGAACCGCCGGGTGATCTTCTCGTCGCTGGGCACGTACTGGGTGATGAAGAAACGCCCCAAGCCCCGCACAAAATGCCCCACATGCATGATCGCCGTGCCGGCCTCAGGGGTGCTGTCGTTGCACGGCCACTGCACACTGCCCAAACGCTCGATCTTGTCGAAACTGACCCCGGCAAAGCTGGGCGTCAGGGCGGCAACCTCATCCATGATCTCGCTCGGGTGACGGTAGGCCATCGGATAGCCCAAAGCCTGCGCGAACTTTTGCGTCACTTCCCAATCGGCCAAGCCCGCCAACGGCGGCATGACTTGATGCACGCGGCTGATGCGGCGCTCGGCGTTGGTGAAGGTGCCGTCTTTTTCCAAAAAGGACGAGCCCGGCAAAAACACGTGGGCATACTGCGCGGTCTCGTTCAGGAACAAGTCCTGCACCACCACACAGGCCATCGACGCCAAGGCCGCCGCCACGTGCTGCGTGTTCGGGTCGGACTGCGCGGGATCTTCACCTTGCACATAGAGCGCTTTGAAGCTGCCGTCCAAGGCGGCGTCGAACATGTTGGGGATGCGCAAGCCCGGCTCCGGGTCGAGCGTCACGCCCCAAGCGGACTCAAACAACGCGCGCACCGTCGTGTCCGACACATGGCGATAGCCCGGTAACTCGTGCGGGAAGCTGCCCATATCGCAACTGCCCTGCACATTGTTTTGACCGCGCAGCGGATTCACGCCCACGCCTTCTCGGCCGACCATGCCGCAAGCCATCGCCAAATTGGCAATGCCCATCACCATGGTCGAGCCTTGCGCATGCTCCGTCACACCCAAGCCGTAATAGATCGCGCTGTTGCCACCGCTGCCCCCTTGGGCATACAGCCGCGCCGCACGGCGCACCGCTTCGGCGGGCACGCCGGTGATCTCCGCCGTGGCCTCGGGCGACTGCTCGGGGCGCGCTACAAAATCGCGCCACTCGGCAAAGCTCTTCGGCTCACAACGCTCGGCCACAAACGCTTCGTTGACCCAGCCTTCGGTCACCACCACATGGGCCAAGGCCGTGATCACGGCCACATTGGTGCCGGGCTTGAGTTGCAAATGCACTTCGGCATGAATATGCGGGCTGTCCACCAACTCGATGCGGCGCGGATCCATCACGATCAGCTTGGCCCCTTGACGCAGCCGCTTTTTGAGCCGCGAGGCAAAGACCGGATGGCCTTCACTCGGATTGGCCCCGATCACCAGCGCCACATCGGTGTGCTCGACCGATTTGAAGGTCTGCGTGCCCGCCGAGGTGCCAAAAGTCTGACCCAAACCGTAGCCGGTGGGGGAATGGCACACCCGCGCGCAGGTATCGACGTTGTTGGTGCCCAAGGCCGCCCGAACCAGCTTTTGCACCAGATAGGCCTCTTCGTTGGTGCAGCGGCTCGACGTGATGCCACCCACCGCGTCCCGCCCGTACTCGGCCTGAATCCGCCGGAACTCAGCCGCAGCATGACTGACGGCTTCGTCCCAGCTCACTTCCTGCCATGGATCGCTGATCTTGGCGCGGATCATCGGCTGGGTGATGCGGTCTTTGTGCGTCGCATACCCCCAGGCAAAACGGCCCTTGATGCAGCTGTGGCCCTCGTTGGCTTGGCCGTCTTTCCACGGCACCATGCGCACCACTTGGGCGCCCTTCATCTCGGCCTTGAAGCCGCAGCCCACACCGCAATAGGCGCAGGTCGTGAGGATGCTGTGCTCGGGCTGGCCCAGCTCGATCACGCTTTTTTCCTGCAAAGTCGCCGTCGGGCAAGCCTGCACGCAGGCCCCGCAGGACACGCACTCGCTTTGCATGAACGGCTCATTCATGCCCGGCGAGACCCGCGCTTCGAAACCACGCCCAGAAATCGTCAGCGCAAAGGTGCCTTGCACTTCCTCGCAAGCCCGCACACAGCGGTTGCAGACGATGCATTTGCTGCTGTCAAAGCTGAAGTACGGGTTCGAGGTGTCTTGGGGCAGATCCAAGTGATGCCGCCCCGTCACGCCGGCGACGTTGGTCTCACCCACGCCGTAGCGCACGTTGCGCAAACCCACCACGCCCGCTTGGGTCTGCAACTCGCAGTTGCCGTTGGCGCTGCATGTCAGGCAATCGAGCGGATGGTCGCTGATGTAGAGCTCCATCACCCCCTTGCGCAGCTGTTGCAGTTTGGGGCTTTGAGTGCGCACGGTCATGCCCACCTCGGCCGGGGTGGTGCATGAGGCTGGATAGCCCTTGCGGCCCTCGATTTCCACCAAGCAAAGGCGACACGAGCCGAAGGGCTCCAGCATGTCGGTAGCGCAGAGCTTGGGCACTTGAATGCCAGCATCCACCGCTGCGCGCATCAGCGACGTGCCCTTGGGCACTGTGACGTCAAAGCCGTCGATGCACAGCGTGACCGTCTCGCTGCATGCCACCGCCGGTGTGCCGTGGTCGATGTCTTTCATGTCGCACTCCCCTTCGGGTTCTGACCCAAATCAGCCGCAAAGTCGGCCGGATAGTGATTCAGCGCCGAAAGCACCGGGTACGGCGTCATCCCACCCATGGCGCACAAGCTGCCGTGCAACATGGTGTCACACAGATCGCGCAACAACTCGACCTGCGCGTCACGCTCTGCGGGGCGATCTCGCAGCAAGCGGATGCGGTCGATCACCTCCACCCCACGGGTCGAGCCGATCCGGCACGGGGTGCATTTACCGCAGCTCTCGACCGCGCAAAAAGCCATCGCATAGCGCGCCAGCGCCGCCATGTCCATGCTGTCGTCATGCACCACCACACCGCCATGCCCCAGCACCGCACCGATGGCGGTGTAGGCCTCGTAGTCGAGCGGCACATCCCACTGCTCGGCCGGCACATAGGCCCCCAGCGGCCCGCCCACCTGCACCGCTTTGATGGGCCGCCCCGTGGCGCTGCCGCCGCCAAAGTCAAACAGCAGCTCACGCAAGCTCAGCCCAAACGCTTTCTCCACCAGCCCACCGTGGCGAATGTTGCCGGCCAGCTGGAAAGGCAAGGTGCCACGCGAGCGGCCCATGCCGAAGTCACGGTAAAACGCCGCCCCACGCGCCAAGATCAAGGGCACCGCCGCCAAGGTCAGGACGTTGTTGATCACGGTCGGCTGACCAAACAGCCCGTGAATCGCTGGCAGAGGCGGCTTGGCACGCACCACACCGCGCTTGCCTTCCAAGCTCTCCAACATCGCGGTTTCTTCGCCGCAAACATAAGAGCCCGCGCCCATGCGCACCGCCAAGTCAAAACGCCGCCCCGAACCGGCCACATCGGCCCCGATCCAACCGGCCGCTTGGGCGCGTCGGAGAGCCTCGTTCAACGTCGCCACCGCGTGCGGATACTCCGAGCGCACGTAGATGTAGCCGCGCTCGGCCCCGACTGCCAAGGCGGCAATCACCATGCCTTCGATCAGCATGTACGGGTCGCCCTCCATGACCATGCGGTCGGCAAAGGTGCCCGAATCGCCCTCATCGGCGTTGCAAACCACGTACTTCACGCCCCCGGGCGCGCAGCTTGCAGCCGCCACGGTTTTCCATTTGATGCCCGCTGGAAAGGCCGCCCCGCCCCGCCCGCGCAAGCCCGCATCCAGCACCGCTTGGACGATCACCTCGGGCGCTTGAGTCACCGCCGCTTGCAAGCCGGCCCAGCCGCCATGCGCGGCGTAGTCCTCAAGCGAGAGCGGGTCCGTCACACCGATGCGCGCAAAGGTGAGCCGCTCCTGTCGCGCCAAGTACGGCATCGCAGCCGTCAGCCCGTGGCACAACGGATGGGCAATGCTCGGGTTCGCAGCGCCCTCAGCACCTTCGGCCAGCAGCGCAGGCCACAGATCGGCCACGTCCTCCGGCGCGACCGGCCCGAAGGCCACGCGCCCGTGCGGACCGACCACCTCCACCAGCGGCTCCAGCCAAAACAGGCCCCGCGAGCCGTTGCGGATCAAGTGCAGATCCACCCCATCCGCTTGGGCACGCGCTTGTAAGGCTGCCGCCACCGCATCCGCCCCGACCGCCAAGGCGGCCGAGTCGCAAGGCACGTACAGGGTCATCGAGGTCATCAGGGGCCGACTCATGCAGAGGCTCCTTGTGAAGAGGCCAAGGGCGCAGAAGGTGGCGTCTCGGCCAAGCGATCCAGCAAGGCGGCCAAACGCTGCTGCGTCAGGCGCGCATGGGGCTGGCCGTCGATGGCGATGGCCGGTGAGAGCGCGCACAAGCCCAAGCAATACACCGATTCGACATGGCAGCCGCCGACGCCCTCGGCATGGGCCTTGGCATGCGCCTGCGCTTGGGCGTGCAGGGCCTCGCTGCCGCGACTCAAGCAGGACTCGGCGCGACACACCTGCACCACCGCGCCCAAGACGGGCTGAAGGCGAAAGTGCGGGTAGTAGCTCACCACCCCATGCACCTCGGCCCGCGACAGGTTAAGGGCTTGGGCCAAGGCGACCACCGCCTCAGGCGGCAGCCACCCCAAGCGCTGCTGCACAGCGTGCAGGATGGGCAACAGCGGCCCTTCCTGCCCCGCATGCTCAGCCACCACAGCCAGCACCGTGGCCCGAATCGGGGCCTGCATGGTGTCAGGGGAAAGCTCGGGGCGCACGGTCATGGTGGGGTTCCTTGTCAACGTTGTCAGCTTGATCAGTTCAGCATTATTGGAAGAACTTGCCGACGTTGATCAAGGTTTTGTAGACGCCCCACGCCAAGGGCACACCCACCGCCGTCCAAGCCAGCACCACCCAGATCACGGGCGA
>NZ_JBYSVC010000067.1:0-13406 GCF_057922285.1 Leptothrix toolikensis (SeqCode) | reverse complement strand
GGTAAGCCGGATCACAGCTTGTTCACCACAGCGACAAACTGCGCCGCTTGTCACAATGGCACCACGGCCACCGGCCGGCCGATGACCCATATCCCGATTGGCAATGCCGGATGTTTGTCCTGCCATAACACCACGGGTTGGAAGCCGACCAAATGGAATCACAGCCAGTTGGTGGTGTCTAACCAATGTGCGACCTGTCACTCGGGGGCCTACCCGCCAGCCGATGCCAAG
The DNA here is from genome assembly GCF_057922285.1 of Leptothrix toolikensis (SeqCode). NCBI lineage: Bacteria > Pseudomonadati > Pseudomonadota > Betaproteobacteria > Burkholderiales > Sphaerotilaceae > Leptothrix > Leptothrix toolikensis (SeqCode). Next base: position 13,175 of record NZ_JBYSVC010000067.1, on the reverse strand, counting down.
CCAGCCAATCACATTCCGTACACCGGCTTGGCGGGTGTGACGGTGACCAACTGCGACACCTGCCATAAGAGCGGCTACGCGGCTTGGGCTCCGGCTCGGTTGCACAGTGCCCTGTCAGTCAGCAGCCAATGCGCGACTTGCCACACCGGGAGCTACCCGCCTGCGGTCGGTAAGCCAAGCACGGCCACGCACGCCAGCGTGACGGGCAACTGCGAGAGTTGCCACAAGTCCACCGCCAGCTGGGCGTCAACGGGTAAGCCGGATCACAGCTTGTTCACGGTAGCCACCAACTGCACTGCCTGCCACAACGGCAGCACAGCCACCGGCCGGCCGATGACCCATATCCCCATCGGTAATGCCAGCTGCCTGTCATGCCACAACGCCACGGGCTGGAAGCCGACCAAGTGGAATCACAGTCAGTTGGCGGTGGCGGGTCAATGCGCGACCTGTCACTCGGGGGCTTACCCGCCTGCGGTGGGTAAGCCCGCTACTGCGACGCATGCAGGTGTGACGGGCAGCTGCGATAGCTGTCACAAGTCCACCGTCAGCTGGACCAGTGGTACGGTCTTTGCGCACTCTGCGGCCAACGCTGTGGGTACGGGCACATGCGACACCTGCCACAACGGCTCGACCGCCAAGGGCAAATCAGCGACGCATATTCCTGTGCCACCTGGTGTTGCCAAGTGCGACAGCTGCCATAAGTCGCAAGTGAGCTTTGCAACCTCGGTGACGATGAATCACAGCTCTGTGACCGCAGCCGCTTGCAAGACCTGCCATAACGGCTCCTACCTCAGCGCGGGTATCCAGGGTGCTTTGGCCAAGCCTGCTGCGCATATCCCTGAAGTGCAATTGCTGAGCGGGGCCACGATGGACTGCAAGGATTGTCACAGTGGTACCAGCACATGGCTGCCGGCCCGCATGAACCATAACGCCAGTCAAGGTAGTGGCTCGGGTTGGTGCAAGGCTTGTCACGCCTCGGGGACGGCGTACCAAGGCAGCATGGAGAGAAAGTCGCTGACCCACAAAGCCAAGGGGACGGCCCCGACCGATTGCTCGACATCTGGTTGCCACAAGCCTTTGGGTAATAAGGGTCAGGCCTATTCCGCTTGGGATTGATGGGCGGCAGCATCTGCGGTCTGCCGCCATAATGGCGGGTCAAAAAATTGGATACGACAGAGAGGGTGGTTTTCGATGCCTATCGGAAGCCACCCTGATCAAATGGGCTTCTCATCGGTGAACAAATCTCTCTTTCGCCTCTGGATCACGCTGCTGCTGCTCTGGACCTCGTCGGTGGTGTATGCACAGATCATTGAAGATGCTGATTTGCGCCAAGAGGGTCCGAATGTGGTCCTGCAAATCCGGTTTCTGACCCCGATCCATTACACAGGTCGCAGTGTCAGTTCTCGCTCTAACGACCTGATCCAAGCGTTCTATGAGATTGTTCCCACCAAGAACATGCTCAGCTTGATGTTTGGTCAGCGTTTGGTGATTCGGGGTACACAAAGCAGGGGCGATATCACTGTGACGGATGAGTCCGCTGGCCAAGGTGGCGAGCGGAGTCGCAAGTTGGTGATTCGGTTTGCTGGCTCCACCAACGCCGCGATTCGCGCGGGCTCTAGTGGTAAGTCGATTGAGGTCGTGTTGGCCAAGACCACGGTCGGGCAGGTTCAGTCGGCCTTGACGGAGAGCCCCGACAAGGGTGATGCCAGCACAGCGTATGCCATTGCCTTGGTCACCTCCACCGACCGCAACCTGCAACTTGACAAGCCCATCCCTTCCGCTTACCAAAACTACGCCACAGAGGTGGTGAGTCGGGTGGTGACCGGGATGCAGCGCTTTGAAATTCAACTGGGTAATTTCGGTACGTTGGATGAAGCGCAAAAAGCGTTGGCTGTTTTGAAGCAGCGCTTCCCACTGGCTTCACTGGTGACGGTGTCTTTGGCGGTGCCGCCCATGCCGGAAGCCGCAGGATCGGCTCCGTTGAGTGCCGCACAAATTGACGAACGCGCCGCCTCCTTGTTGAGTTTGGCCAAAAAAGCTGAATTCGCCGGCAAACTTGATCAAGCCCTCGAACTCCTCAACCGGACGCTCGATTTACCACCGAACAAATCGACCCGTGAAGCCCAGTATTTGGTCGGCGTGGTGCGTATTGAGCAGGGGGACAATGACCGGGGTCGAACGGAGCTTGAGCTTTTTATCAAGCAATACCCCACGGGTAAAGATACGGATCAAGCCCGCAGTATTTTGGCTGGATCTTTGGTGGGCGGTGAACGCCCAGCGGTTGCCAAGAAAGAAAAGCCTGCGACCGATGCGGTGGTTTCTGGGGTGTGGAGCACTTACTTCAATGGCGGTGAATCGCGGGTAAGAACGCAGGAGTTCGCCGATTCGGTGGTGAGTGCTTTGCCTGTTTTGCCGCAAGATAGTGATATCTCAGCAAAACCACAACAAATGATCATGACGAACTTGGATGCTCAGTGGCGGAAAAGAAGTCGTGAAGAAGATATTCGTTTCGTTTTTAGAGATAGTTTTCAGCGTAACGTTGCCAAGGATCTTCCATCCACAGTAGATAGAGACAGAAATAAGTTGTCTGCTTTGTATTTTGATTACCGATCATTTACAGATGGCTTTGGTATCAAAGTAGGCCGACAAAACCCAAGTGGTGGTGGAGTTATTGCACGTTTTGATGGCGTGCAAGCGGGGTACAGCTTTTTGCCAAAATTGCGTGCTAATGTGGCTTTCGGTAAACCATCAGAACGTCTTTTGGATACGCAGCGCTATTTCTATGGCGCATCCATTGATGCTGATTCCATCACGGCCAAAACGAGTGGTAGTTTTTTCATAAATCGCCAGATGATTGATGGCGTGGTGGACCGCAATGCCTTCGGTACCGAATTGCGCTACTTTGACAGTGGCATGAATGCCTCGTTCGCTTTTGACTATGACACCCTCTTGAAGGTGGTCAACGTCGGCACGCTCCAAGGGACATGGCAATCGCCCAAGGGCACGTCGGTTAACTTCAGTTTTGATCGCCGGATGGTATCTGTCGTTGCCTTGAGCAATGCGCTGTATTACTCCTTGCAACCCGATCCCTTGCAGCCCAATCTGCCGATTGTTTGCCCGAATGGTTCAACGCCCCCGGCCGCTTTTCGACGCATCAGTGATTTGATGAGTTGTTACAACACGTTGGATGAGTTGCGCTATCAAGTGCATGAAGTCACCGCGATGTACTCCCAAGGCTCGATGGGTTTTACCACCCCGATTTCGTCACGTTGGCAGGTCGGCTCAACGGTGGGTATGCTTAACGTGGGTAGTGTGGCCCCGGTGGTGGGTGTTTTACCGACCGGCAGTCCAAGCACGGGTGACCTTTGGAATATGGGTGCCCAGATGATTGGCACCAATTTGTATTCATCCCGTGACAGCCATGTCTACAGCCTTAATTACCAAAGTTCTACCAATAGTCACGGTGCGCAACTGTCATATAACAATATGACCAGTGTGGGAGATAACTTCCAGTTCGAGCCGGCGTTGCGCTATATTTTGCAAAATGATGATGCCCCGACCTCTAGTCTTGTCAAGAAAACAAAACGGGTGGCCCCAAGTCTGCGAATGTCTTATAAGCTGACCAAGAATTTGATTGTCGAGGGTGATTACGCTTACGAGTACAGCGTCACCGATCAGCCCGCTGGTTGGACTGTGGATGGACTGGGCGTAGCCAGCCTGCCGAAGCTAGAAACCACCCGCAACAAGACCTACTCCATTGGTGCCCGCTACGACTTCTGAGGCCCATCCTCCCTACCTCGTCGCACAGGGTATTGCCTGTGGGCGGGGGGGGCGGCCTTTGCTGAAGGATTTAAACCTCCGTCTTGAAGCTGGGGAAATCCTCTGGATCAAGGGGGGTAATGGCCGGGGTAAATCGAGTTTGTTGCGTATTTTGGCCTCGGTGGTCCCCCCCGATGAAGGCCGTGTGATGTGGGTATCTCGGCCGGTCTATATCGGCCATGCCAATGCGCTTAAAGACGATTTGTCGGCTTTCGAAGCCCTTGCATTCATGGCCGGATTACAGGGCTTGGCGGTCTCCACCGAACGGATGGAGCAGGCGCTGAAACAGTTTGGTATGTATACGCGCCGCCGGGCCATGGTTCGCACCTTTTCTCAAGGACAGCGTCGGCGTGTGGCTTTGGCAAGGTTGTTGTTAGAGCCTTCACCTGGGCTTTGGGTACTTGATGAACCCTTTGATGCGCTCGATAAGGCGGGCATTGCTGTCTTGAATGAGGTCATCGAAAACCATGTGGCCTTGGGCGGTTGTGTGGTGATGACCAGCCATGTTGACCTGACATTCAGGTCGTGCATGCACCGGGAGTTTGTCTTGCCCGATGGGGTTTCGGCATAAAACGCATCAAACATATGCAGTCAGTGATTCGGGTGATTGTCAAAAGAGATCTCATGCTGGCCGCCAGACGCCGGGTGGATGCTCTTTTGCCCGTGGTTTTCTTTGTGGTGGCGGTGACTCTTTTCCCGCTTGGTGTTGGGCCTGAAGCGCAGGTGCTGCGGCAGATTTCACCGGGTGTCGTTTGGGTGTGTGCCTTGATGGCTTCCATGATGTCGGTGACGCAAATTTATGCGGTTGATCATGCCGATGGCACCTTGGAGCAAATGCTGGTTTCGGGCCGATCCCTGATGCAAATTGCTTTTGCCAAGGCTTTGGTGCATTGGTTCACAACGGGGTTGCCCTTGATTCTTGTGACCCCCGTGATCGGTTTGCTTTTTGATTTACACAGTGATGCGATTGCCGCTCTTGTGCTGGGCTTGCTTTTGGGGACGCCGATTCTGAGTCTTCTGGGTGGCGTGGGTTCGGCCTTGACCTTGGGGCTGCGCAGTGGTGGTGTGTTGGTGGTTTTGTTGGTCTTGCCCTTGTGTATTCCAGCCTTGATTTTTGGTGCAGGAGCGGTGGCCGCCGTAGATTCCGGTCTATCTGCTTCGGGGCATTACTCGTTACTTGGGGCGTTGTTGATTTTCTCTGTGCTGGGTGCGCCGCCGGCCACTGCGGCGGCATTAAGAATTTCATTGCACTGAATTGAAAATACTTGGGTTGAACACCATGCGCTTGTTTACTTTTGCCGCACCATCAAAATTTTATACTTTGGCGGGATGCTTGCTACCGTGGTTATGGGGCGTGACCCTTGTTTTGAGCTTTATCGGTTTATACATCGGGTTTTTCATGGCCCCGACCGATGCAACTCAGGGTGAGGCCTATCGCATCATTTTTATCCATGTGCCGGCGGCTTGGATGTCGATGGTGCTTTATCTGGTCATGGCCGGATGGGCAGCGGTGGGTTGGGCTTGGAATATTCGTTTGGCTTCGATGATGGCGCGGGCTATTGCCCCGACAGGGGCGATGTTTGCCTTTGTGGCGCTCTGGACCGGAGCCCTGTGGGGCAAGCCAACGTGGGGTACATGGTGGGTTTGGGATGCCCGACTCACCTCGCAACTTATTTTGCTTTTTCTGTATCTCGGCTATATCGCCTTGGTCGAAGCCATTGATGATCCCAAACGATCCGATCAAGCGGGTGCGCTGCTGGCAGTGATCGGCGCAGTTAATATTCCGATCATTTATTTTTCGGTACGCTGGTGGAATACCTTGCATCAAGGTGCTTCGGTGAGCATGGATGCGGCACCCAAGATGGCCTCGATCATGCTGATGTCGATGTCAGTGATGACCTTTGCCTTTTGGGCCTATGCCTTCGCCGTTATATTTACCAGAGTCCGGGCGATTATTGTTGAGCGGGAGTTCGACACCGAATGGGTCGCCGCTCTGAAGCGAAACTGAATTTTGTGACTGGAGTTCCCGATGCGTGAATTTCTGGAAATGGGTGGCTATGGAACCTATATTTGGGGTTCCTATATCGTCACGGCCTTGGTGATGTTGCTTGAAGTCGGGTTGGCCAAGCGGCGTTTTGCTGCGGCGTTGCAAGCCTCGGCGCTGGATTCCGAAGGAAATTGAGTTGTGAAACCTCGTCACAAAAAAATGTTGATTGTCCTGGCGGTCCTGGCCGCTGTGGGTGCGGCGGCTGCTTTGGTCATGAACGCCTTCCGCAGCAATTTGGTGTTTTTCTATTCGCCCTCACAAATGATCGCCAAAGAAGCGCCCATCGGTAAAACCTTCCGCTTGGGCGGTTTGGTGGTGCAAGGCAGCGTCAAGCGCGAAGGTATTCGGGTGCATTTCGAAGTGACCGACACCGTGCAAAAAGTGCCGGTGGTTTATGAAGGCATCCTGCCGGACCTGTTCAAGGAAGGCAAAGGCGTGGTTGCTCAGGGCAAGCTGGAAAACGATGTATTCGTCGCCAAGGAAGTGTTGGCCAAGCACGATGAAAACTACATGCCGCCCGAGGCGGCCGAAGCGCTGAAGCGTGCGAAACAAGGTGGGACGTTGAAATGATTCCTGAAATTGGCCATATGGCCTTGTGGTTGGCCTTGGGTGTGGCGATGGTGTTGGGGGTGGTCCCCATGGCCGGCGCGCAGCGCGGTCGCGCAGATTGGATGGCGCTTGCGCGGCCCACCGCCGTGATCTTGTTTGTGCTGGTGGCGATTGCCTTCGGCTGCCTGGTGGCGTCCTTTGTGCGCCATGACTTCTCGGTGCTTTATGTCGCCTCCAATTCCAACAGCGCCTTGCCGCTGCCTTATCGGATCGCTGCGGTCTGGGGCGGTCATGAAGGCTCGCTGCTGCTTTGGATGCAGATGCTCACGATCTGGATGCTGGCCGTGGCGACGTTCAGCCGTCATTTGCCGCAGCCCGTGCTGGCGCGCATCCTCGCGGTGATGGGCTTGGTCAGCGTGGGCTTTTTGCTCTTTATGCTGATCACGTCCAATCCCTTCACCCGACTTTTCCCGGCAGCCATGGACGGCCGCGATCTGAATCCGCTGCTGCAAGACCCGGGTATGGTGATCCACCCCCCCATGCTCTACATGGGCTATGTGGGCTTTTCGGTGGCTTTTGCCTTTGCCATTTCGGCCCTGATTGGCGGCAACCTCGATTCGGTCTGGGCCCGTTGGTCGCGTCCGTGGACGACAGTGGCTTGGATGTTCCTCACGGTCGGTATCGCCTTGGGTTCGTGGTGGGCGTATTACGAACTGGGCTGGGGCGGTTGGTGGTTCTGGGATCCGGTTGAAAACGCATCGTTTATGCCTTGGCTGGTCGGCACAGCGCTGATCCATTCGCTGGCGGTGACCGAAAAACGCGGCAGCTTCAAGAGCTGGACGGTGCTGTTGGCGATCATGGCGTTCTCGCTCTCGCTCTTGGGTACGTTCCTTGTGCGTTCGGGCGTCTTGTCGTCGGTGCATGCCTTCGCTTCCGATCCGAGTCGCGGTTTGTTCATCTTGGGCTTCTTGGTCGTGGTGATCGGCTCGTCGCTCACGCTCTACGCTTGGCGTGCGCCCACGGTGGGTTTGGGCGCGCGTTTTGCGCTGATCTCGCGTGAAAGCATGCTGTTGTTCAACAACGTGCTTCTGGTGGTGGCTTGCGGCGCAGTGCTTTTGGGCACCTTGTACCCGCTGCTGCTGGACGCGCTGGGCTTGGGCAAGATCTCGGTCGGTGTGCCGTATTTCGACAGCGTCTTTATGCCGCTGATGGCTCCCATGATCTTCATGATGGGCGTGGGGCCGCTGGCGCGCTGGAAAGAAGCGTCGGTGCCGGATCTGGCCCGTCGTCTTAAGTGGGCGGCGTTGGTGGCTTTGCTGGCTTCACTCGGTTCGGGCTGGATGGCGGGTGGCATCCATGTGGCGTCCAGCATCGGCTTGGCGATGAGCTGGTGGGTGGTGGCCAGTGTCGTCACCGACTGGCTGGAGCGCCTCCGCCCGGCCAAGGGCGATAGCTCGCGCAGCTTCATGACGCGCTGCCGGCAGATGCCGCGCAGTGTGGTGGGCATGAGCGTGGCGCACTTAGGGATTGCCGTCTTTATCGCTGGCGTCACGATGGTTAAGACCTATGAGGTCGAGCGCGATGTGCGCATGGATGTGGGTGACACCACCGAGGTGCATGGCTTTGTCTTTGCCTTCAAAGGCACCCGTGAGATCCGTGGCCCCAACTACGTTGCCGCACGCGCTTTGATCGAGGTGACGAAGAACGACGAGCTTGTCACGGTCATGTACCCCGAAAAGCGCATCTATCGCGTGCAGCGCAATCCGATGACCGAGGCGGCGATCCATGCCCGGTTGGCAGGTGATTTGTACGTTTCGCTGGGTGAGCCGATCGAAAACACCAAGGCTTGGGTGGTGCGGGTCTACGTCAAGCCCTTTGTCGATTGGATCTGGAGTGGCTGCTTGTTGATGGCCCTCGGTGGTCTGATCGCTGTCACCGACCGGCGCTATCGCATGTCGCGTCGAGCCGCCGCCATGGAGGCCGTATGAAAAGTTGGAAGTTTCTGGTCCCGCTGGGCATCTTCTTGGTGCTGGTGGCTTTTCTTGGTGCGGGCTTGAAGCTCAATCCGCATGAAGTGCCTTCGCCGTTGATCGGTAAACCCGCACCCAGTTTCGACTTGCAGGTCTTGGGCCAAGCCGAGCGCCACATCCGACGCGATGAGCTGCTTGGCAAGCCGTGGCTGCTGAACGTTTGGGCGTCGTGGTGTCCGGCGTGTCGCGACGAGCATCCGGTCTTGGTTGAATTTGCCAAGCGCAAGCAGGTGACCCTCTATGGGCTCGACTACAAGGACACCGATGCCGACGCCCAAGGGTGGTTGAGTAATTTCGGCAACCCCTATGACGCTGTGCTGCTCGACCCCAAAGGGCGTGCAGGGCTGGATTGGGGCGTCTACGGCGTGCCCGAAACCTTCGTGATCGATGCCAAGGGCGTGGTGCGCTACAAGCACATCGGCCCGCTGACACCCGAGGTTTTGCGCACCAAGATTGAGCCCTTGCTCAAGGAGTTGTCATGAACGCCTTGTCCCTTCTTCACCTTGTTCGCACGCTGCGTTTGGTGGTTGGTCTCTGGGTCGGTCTGCTGGGGTTGCTGGGTTTCATGGGCACGGCTTCGGCGCGCGACGCCGCCCCCGAGGCTGAAGATCCGGTGCTGGAGGCCCGCATGCTGCGCATCGCCACCGAGCTGCGCTGCTTGGTGTGTCAGAACCAGACCATTGCCGATTCGCACGCTGAGTTGGCGGTGGATCTGCGCAATGAGGTGCGCGATATGCTGCGCCAAGGCAAAAGCGAGGAAGACATCCTGGCCTACATGACGGCGCGTTACGGCGACTTCGTGCTCTACCGCCCACCGTTCAAGGCCACCACGGCGTTGCTGTGGGCGGGACCAGCGGTGTTGCTGCTGGGGGGGCTTGGGGTACTTTTCACGGTGCTGCGCCGGCGTAGCCGCATGGATCCTGCCGCCTTCGACGCCGATCCTGAAGAAACTTCATCCATCAAAACTTGAGATATCCATGAGCCAGACCCTTGCCTCGTTGCGCCACCAGTTGCAGCAACTGAAGGAATTGACCGACACCGGCGTGTTGTCCGCTGCCCAGTACGAAGAGAGCAAGGCCACCCTTGAGCGCAAGGTGTTGGAGCTGGTCATGGCGGGTGCCACAGAGCCTGCGCCGGTATCGGTCGCTACGGCTGCTGCGGCCGGCGTCGATGAAGCTCCCGCCGCCAAACCGTCTATGCGCTTGGTCGGCGGGTTGGTTTTAGCGGTGGCGTTGGTCGGCGCTGGGGGCTATCTCTGGCGCGGCGCGCCCTCGGGCGGCGACAAGCCACCGATGGCCGCCATGGGGGGTACTGGCAATGCGGGCGCGGGAGAGTCTGGTGGTGCAGAGGGCTCGGCTCAAGGCGGTGCGCCGCACGAAGCGGGTCCGGACAATCAGCAGTTCGCAGCCATGGTCGAGAAACTGGCTGAGCGCCTCAAGGCCCAGCCCAACGACGCCGAAGGCTGGGGCATGCTCGGGCGCTCTTACAACGTTTTAGGTCGCCCCGATGATGCGCTGGTGGCTTATGCCAAGTCGTATCAGCTCAATCCCAAAGATGCCTCGTTGCTGGCGGACTATGCCGATGCCTTGGCGGTGAAGAACAACCGCAGCTTGGCGGGTGAGCCGCTCAAGCTGATTCGTCAGGCCTTGGCGCTGGAGCCGAACAACGTCAAAGCGTTGTCCTTGGCCGGTACAGAAGCGTTTGAGCGCAAGGATTACGCTGGTGCGGTGGCCCTCTGGGAGAAGGCTGTGGCCGCTGCGCCCAGCGATGCCAATGAGTTGATTCAGCAAGTGCGTGCGGGCATGGATGAGGCCCGGCGTTTGGGCAAATTGGGCCCTGCACCCGCCCAAGCTGCCCAGGCAACGACCTCGGCATTGGCCGACAAAACGCTGCGCGGCTCGGTGAAGTTGGCCCCGGCTCTGGCGGCTAAGGCGAGCCCGAACGACACGGTCTTCATCTACGCACGCCCAGCCGAAGGTCCACGCATGCCGTTGGCCATCCTGCGCAAGCAAGTCAAAGATTTGCCGTTCGAGTTCACCCTCGATGACAGCTTGTCGATGTCGCCTGCGGCGCGCCTGTCGGGCGCGACCCTCGTGGTGGTGTCCGCCCGCATCAGCAAGACCGGCGAAGCGATGCCGCAACCCGGTGATCTGACGGGGCAGACCGCGCCCGTGGCGGTCGGCAGCGCCGGTCTGAAGATCGACATCAGCGAGGTCGTGGGGGCGAAATGAGCTATTTCTGGCTATACGCCTTGGCAGGCGTTTTTGTGATGGTGATGTACATGCGCCGTCACAAGCGCATGGAGCAGGCCCACGCCGAAGAGCTTGCGGCCTCCAAGGCGGCGGGGCTGGGCGAGCCAGCTTCGCTACACCCCATCATCAACCCGGTGTTGTGCATCGGCTCGGGCTCCTGTGTGCAGGCCTGTCCTGAAGACGCGCTGGGCGTGGTGGGCGGCAAGGCGGTGCTGAAAAATGCTGCGGCCTGCATCGGCCATGGGGCCTGTCGTGTGGCGTGCCCGGTCCATGCTATCGAGTTGGTGTTTGGCACCGAAAAGCGCGGCATGGAGATCCCGAATCTCTCGTCCGATTTCGAAAGCAACATCCCCGGCATCTTCATCGCCGGCGAGTTGGGCGGTATGGGCTTGATTCGCAATGCGTGCGCCCAAGGGCGTCAAGCCATGGACACCATCCAGCGGCGTAAGGCCAGTGGCAAGGCTGACTTTGACGTGGTGGTGGTCGGTTGTGGCCCGGCGGGCCTATCGGCCGGTTTGAGTGCCATCGAGCACAAGCTGAGCTACAAGCTGCTGGAGCAGGAAGATTCGCTCGGTGGGGCGGTGTATCACTATCCGCGCAACAAAATCGCTATGACCCATCCGATTGAGTTGGCGTTGATTGGTAAGGTCAAGTTCAGTGAAATCCAGAAGGAAAAGCTGCTGGAATTTTGGAACGGCGTGGTGCAGAAGACTGGGCTGAAGGTGAGTTTCCGTGAGCGCATGGAGCACATCGAGACGCAAGCCGATGGCACCTTTATCGTCAAGACCAACCAAGGCAACTACACCACCCGCAACGTCTTGCTGGCGCTGGGTCGGCGCGGTACACCGCGCAAGCTCGATGTGCCGGGCGAGGAAACGCCCAAGGTGGTTTACCGCCTGATCGACGCTGAGCAGTACCGGGGCCAAGCCGTGCTGGTGGTGGGCGGCGGCGATAGTGCCTTAGAAGCGGCGATTGCTTTGGCGGCTGAGGAGGGCACCGAAGTGACGCTGTCTTATCGCAGCGAGGCCTTTGCGCGCATCAAGCAGAAAAACCGCACTCTGCTCGAAGAAGCGCAAAAAGCCGGTCGGCTCAAGGTGATGATGAGCTCTAGCGTCAAGAACATCGGTCCCGGCTCGGTGCAGATTGAGCACGAGGGCGAGAACCGGGTGTTGCGCAACAACGCCGTGATCGTCTGCGCGGGCGGCTTGTTGCCGACACCGCTGTTGCAAAAAATCGGGATTCAGTTCGATACCAAGTTCGGCACGGCCTGAGCCAAAGCGACAAACTCAGCCACGGGGACTTCCTCGGCGCGGCGTTGCACATCAAAAGGATGCGTGACGCCGCGCTCTTCCAGCCACCGACCCAAGGTGTTGCGCAAAATCTTGCGCCGCTGTGAAAACGCCACCATCACCAGTTCACCCAGCACGGCGCGGTCCAGCTGCGGCGCTTGGGCGTGCGGCACCATCGTGACGATGGCCGAATCGACCCGAGGGGGCGGATCGAAGGACTCGGGCGGCACGTCCAGCACCGATTCAATCGCATAGCGCCACTGCAACATCACGCTCAAGCGGCCATAGTCTTTGCTACCGGGTGCAGCGGCCATGCGGTCCACCACTTCCTTTTGCAGCATGAAGTGCTGGTCTTCGACCCCATCGACGTGATCAAGCAGGTGGAACAGGATCGGGCTGGAAATGTTGTAGGGCAGGTTGCCGATGATGCGCAGCTTGGGGGCACCCAGCGTCTGGGCGAGGGCGCGGACATCGACTTTGAGGACATCCGACTCAATCACGTTCAACTCGGGACGCTTGCGCAGGCGCGCGGCCAAGTCACGGTCGAGTTCGATGACCGTGAGCTTTTGGCAGCGCTCCACCACCGGGAAAGTCATGGCACCCAAGCCCGGGCCGATCTCGACCACGGTTTGTTCGGGGCGCGGATTGATCAGATCGACGATGGCTTGGATCAGCATCTTGTCGGTCAGGAAATGCTGACCAAAGCGTTTGCGTGCAATGTGTTTCATAGGGGCGGCTCACGCAGTTCGACATAAGCGCGTGAGCGAACGTCGCGCGACCAGTCGGTAAAGGCTTCGGTGTATTTGCTTTCGCGCAGGCTGGCGCGGGCGGTTTCGCGTTGTTCGCGGGTGCTGAGCGCCACGGTCTTGCGTTCAATCAGCTGAATCAGGTGCAAGCCAAAGCGCGAAGTGATGGGTTCTGAAACGCCGCCGGGCGTGAGTTTCTTCATCGCGGTTTCGAACTCGGGCACGAATTGCCCTGGCCCGGCCCAACCCAGGTCGCCGCCACTGGCGGCACTACCGTCTTCAGAATGCTGCTGCGCTAGGCTCTCAAAAGTGACCTTGCCCGACTCGACTTGCTGCTTGAAATCCTTCAGCCTGGTTTGGGCGGCTTCGGGGGTCAGGCCCGGGCCGGGGCGCAGCAGGATGTGGCGGGCATGGTGTTGCACCACGCTCAGGGTCGGATCACG
>NZ_JBYSVC010000066.1:0-13476 GCF_057922285.1 Leptothrix toolikensis (SeqCode) | reverse complement strand
CTGGTGCGGGTATGGGCGTGGGTGTGACCGCTGCCGTTGGGCTCATTGCAGCGATAGGCGCTGTGGCGGGAGGTGGGGTTTTCTTGCGGAAAAAACTGAACATGCTTGGAGGCCCTTAGGAGCCGTGAATTGTAGGCAGTGCGCTGTCTACAATCACCCACGTGTCAAAACCATCTCCTCTTTCTTCTCCCCCCAAGCGGGCTAAGGCCTCTTTGCCCCACGAAGTTCGCCTGATTGGCGGTCTATGGAAGCGCAGCAAGCTGCCCGTGCCGGACCGGCCGGGCTTGCGCCCGACCCCGGACCGCGTGCGCGAAACCCTGTTCAACTGGCTCGGGCAGGATTTATCCGGCTGGCGGGTGCTTGATGCCTTTGCCGGCACGGGGGCCTTGGGCTTTGAAGCGGCTTCGCGTGCCGCTGCCTCGGTGGTGTTGCTGGAGCGTGATCCCAGTCTGGTGGCGGGCCTGCATACCAGCCAAGCCAAGCTGGGGGCCGCACAGGTGGTGATCCATCGTGCTGACGCCTTGGCCTGGATGTCGCGTGGGGGTGGTGCTGGGGCTCACCGCTTTGATCTGGTGTTCCTGGACCCACCTTTTGGCCAAGACTTGTTTGAAGCCGCTTTGCGCGCGGCCTTGAAGGTCTTGCAGCCTGCCGGCTTGATCTACTTAGAGTCCGACCGAGATTGGTCCGCTGCCCACTTGGCCCCCTTGGGTTTGGCTTTGCGCCGCTCAGGCCGAGCCGGCATGGTGCATTACTTTCTTTTGGAACCATCGCCCTTGCAACAGGAGTGACGCTTGTCAGTGCTTCCCCGTTTGACCGCCGTGTATCCCGGCACGTTCGACCCCATGACTTTGGGCCATGAAGATCTGATGCGTCGGGCCAGCCGGCTGTTTGATCGTCTGATCGTCGCGGTGGCTGCCGGGCACCATAAACGCACGCTGTTCAGCCCCGATGAGCGTTTAGAGATCGCGCGCGAGCTGGCTGTGGCCTATCCGAATGTCGAGGTGATTTCCTTCCATGGCTTGTTGCGTGATCTGGTCATCAACCACGGCGGGCAAGTGGTGGTGCGCGGGCTGCGCGCGGTGAGTGATTTCGAGTATGAGTTTCAAATGGCGGGCATGAATCGCCAATTGATGCCCGAGGTGGAGACCCTTTTTCTGACACCCAGCGATCAGTACCAGTTCATCAGCGGTACTTTTGTGCGTGAAATCGCGCTGCTTGGCGGCGATGTGTCCAAGTTCGTGGCACCTTCGGTGCTTGAGCGGCTCAAAGCCAAAGTCGCGCAACGCCATGAAAGGAGCTGAACGTGGCTTTGATGATCACCGATGAATGCATCAATTGCGATGTGTGCGAGCCCGAGTGCCCCAACGACGCCATTGCGCAAGGAGCGCACTACTACGTGATTGACCCGAATCGTTGTACCGAATGTGTCGGGCATTTCGACACGCCCCAGTGCGTGCAGATATGTCCGGTGTCATGCATTCCGGTCAACCCTGAGCACATCGAAACGCCCGAGCAATTGCAGCTCAAATATCAACGGTTGGTGTCCTTGGGCCGTTGAGGTTTGGCGTGCAGCAGCAGGATGGCTTTGGCCATGTCGCCGGCGAGGAAGGCCTCGGTCGCCTTGAGCGAGGCCTCGATGCACAGATCGATCGCGATGCGATCGTCCAGCGCTGGCTTGCTCAGCACGTAGCCTGAGACGGCGCTGCGCACGCCGGGGTGACCGATACCAAGGCGCAGACGCCAAAAGTCAGCGCTGCCAAGCTGGGTTTGCATGTCCTTGAGGCCGTTGTGACCGGCAGCACTCCCGCCTTGCTTCAGCTTCATCTGGCCGGGCGGCAAGTCGAGCTCATCGTGCGCCACCAAGATCTCGTGCGGTGCGATCTTGAAAAATCGTGCCAAAGCCGCGACCGATTTACCCGACAAGTTCATGAAAGTCTGCGGCTGCAACAGCCACACTGGCCCCCCGGGGTGGTTCACCCGCGCGACCAGACCGTGATAGCTGCGATCAGGCGTCAGCGTGGCGTGCCAAGGCCGCGCGAGTTGGTCGATCCACCAAAACCCGGCGTTATGGCGGGTTTGCTCATATTCAAAACCCGGATTACCCAGGCCGACAAAAAGCCGAATCATGGTTTGTGTGTGGCTGATAGGAAAAGAAAAACGGCCTGCCGTTCAGGGCAAGCCGTTTTTATGCGAGCGCTCAGGATGCGCCGTGCCGGGGAAGAATTACTTCTTGCCCTTGGCAGCAGCCTTGCCCTTGACCGGAGCGGCAGCGGCAACCGGGGCCACAACCACTTCAACTTCTTGAGCCACGACCGTCGCCACAGCCGGGTTCTTGCGGCCATGGGTCACGACCTTGATGCCAGCGTCGAGCTTGATGTCGCTGACGTGCAGCGACTGGCCCTTGCTCAGCACGCCGAGATCGACGGTCAAGAACTCAGGCAGCTTTTCAGCCAAGCATTCGATTTCAAGTTCGCTGATGATGTGATTGATCAGGCACTTGTCGAACTTGACAGCTTGCGATTCAGCTTCGTTGATGAAGTGCAGCGGCACCTTCTTCTGGATGCGGGTGGTGGCGTCCACGCGCTGGAAGTCGATGTGCAGCACTTGTTGCTTCCAAGCGTGCATTTGCACGTTGCGCAGCAACACCTTCTCGACCTGACCAGCCAGATCCATCTCTAGGATGGAGGAATGGAAGGCTTCTTTCTTCAGGGCGTGAAAGAGGGCGTTGTGATCGAGTTCGATGTTGGCAGGTGTGGAACCAGCACCGTAAACGATACCGGGAACACGACCAGCGATACGCAGGCGGCGGCTCGCTCCGGTCCCCTGCAGCTCACGCGTAAAAGCGACGAATTTCATGATGTTTTCCAACGAAGAATGGAAGGTACCCGCGACCAAGTACCCGAAAAAACCGCTGCAAACTCACGCCCGCAGCGGTAACGATCGGATCAGAAGTTGTTGTTCTGTTCCGAAAACAAGGACGTTACCGAGTCACCGTCCGAAATACGACGGATGGTTTCGGCAAACAAGAAAGCGGCGGACAGCTGACGAATCTTGGATGTGTTGCTGGCTTGCGGTGCCAGCGGAATGGTGTTGGTGATCACCACTTCATCCAGATGCGAGGCTTTGATGCGCTCAATGGCTGGGCCGGAAAAAACCGGATGCGTGCAATAGGCGTAGACGCTCTTGGCCCCTCGGCTCTTGAGCACTTCGGCCGCTTTCACCAAGGTGCCAGCGGTGTCGATCATGTCGTCCATGACCACACAGTTGCGGCCTTCGATGTCACCGATGACGTGCATCACCTCGGAAACATTGGCCTTGGGGCGACGCTTGTCGATGATGGCCAGATCGCAACCCAGTTGCTTGGCCAGCGCGCGCGCGCGCACCACGCCACCCACGTCGGGCGAAACCACCACCAAGTTCTCGTAGCGCTTGCTTTGCAAGTCGGAGAGCAGCACCGGCGAGGCGTAGATGTTATCGACCGGGATGTCGAAAAAGCCTTGGATCTGATCGGCGTGCAAATCCATGGTCAGCACGCGGTTCACACCTGCGGCTTCGAGCATGTTGGCCACCACGCGAGCACTGATCGGTACCCGCGTTGAGCGTGGCCTGCGATCTTGGCGGGCGTAGCCGAAGTAGGGGATCACGGCGGTGATGCGGCGGGCCGAAGCGCGCTTCAAGGCATCCACCATGAACAACAATTCCATCAAGTTGTCGTTCGTGGGCGCACAGGTCGGCTGAATGACGAAGGCGTCGCGGGTACGAACGTTTTGCTGGATTTCGATGGTGACTTCACCATCTGAGAAGCGACCAACGCTGGCTTGACCCATGTCAACGCGCAGTTCGGTGGCGATTTCTTGGGCCAGCGCCGGATTGGCGTTGCCCGTGAAGAGGACGGTGTCGGCGAGCATGCTGTCGATCCCGGAGTGATTCGGTGGAGAGCCGAAGAAGAAACGCCCACCGTTTCCGGCGGGCGCTTACGAGCCATGAACGAACGGTGATCAGACCGTCGATAACTTTTGGCAGGGGAAGAAGGATTCGAACCTTCGCATGTCGGAATCAAAATCCGATGCCTTAACCAACTTGGCGACTCCCCTACACAGCTAACCCCGAAAGGTTGGCTTGAAACTTGTCTTTGTCGCTGACCCAATCTAGCAACGGATGCCGGACCAAGCTGTGACACATGCGGTGCGTCCAATCACTGGGCAGCGTCACCAAAAGCTGCTTTTGTGCATCAAGCGCTTCTTGAGAAGCCTGCTTGATTTGAACGAACACTGCACTTCCTGAGCCACTCATTCGACTTTTGCTGCCGAAGCTGCCAAGCAGCTTGAGCGCTTGAGCAACTTCTGGGCTATGTGCTTCAGCACAAGCTTGCAAGTCGTTGCTCCCAAAAGCGAAAGGCTTCTCAAGGAAAGCCGATATTGTAGTTGGACATGTGTTGCGTGGCAAGAGGGGATTTGAAAAAATTGCGGCCGTGGGGATGAATGCGGCGGGCTTGAGCACCATGAAGGTGCTTACGGGTAGATCCAGCGGGGTGAGTTGCTCGCCGATGCCCTCGACCCATGCATTGCGTCCACCCACAAAGAACGGCACATCGGCCCCCAGTTGGAGCGCTAGGTCCAGCAGGACATGGCGTGGATAGTGCAGGCCCCATAACCGATTGAGGGTGATCAGGGTGGTGGCTGCGTCAGAACTACCGCCCCCTAGGCCGGCCCCGGCGGGGATATTTTTTTGGATCGTGATGTCCACACCTTGTGAGGTACCGCTGAACTCTCGCAAGAGCCGCGCGGCTTTGAGGCACAGATCATCGGCCGGCAAGGGTACGCCAAGATCTGTGCGGCTCAAGCGTCCCGAGGCGTTGCGCTCGACATGCAGGATGTCGCACCAGTCGATCAGGATAAAGGCCGATTGAAGCAGGTGATAGCCATCGGGACGGCGGCCAAGGACATGCAAAAACAGATTCAGCTTGGCTGGGGCCGGGACATCGAGGAAAGCCTGGGGAGACATAGCGCGCTTGGATGGGAGGTGAAAAGGGCGTCAAGGCCGGTCAAGGCGCACGCGGATCAGCAGTTCGGGTTGGGCTGCTACTGCGCTCGCGCTCTGGATGGCGGCTCTTTGGGCGATGACCCGGCCCTCATCGAAACGCTGCAAGTCCACCGTCCAGCCGATCTGGCTGAAACCCTGAGCGTCCAAGGGGAGCGGATGGCTCGGTGCTTGGGGCCAAGGGCGGCCTTGCAACCAATCGAACAAGGCGGCCAAGGGAATGGGCTCACCCAGCACCTCAAGCGCCATCTGGTCCAGATCACGGAAGGTGTGCTGCTCGCTTCCGGTGTTGACACGTACCGTCGAGGGGTTCCATTGGGCTTCAGCCAAGCGAGTACCCAGCATGCCGCTCAGCAGCAGTTGGCCGGTTTGAGCCGTGCCTTTGAGTTCGAAATCGGCGTTGAAGGATCGACTCGCATCGTTGACCACCAAAACAGCGAGCCGACCGCTGAGCGCTGGGGCGCTGGGGCTGATCGCCGTGATCGGTGGCGATGGCGGTGGAGGTCGCACAGGCGTTGCGCATCCAACGAGCATGGTGAGCGCCCCGAAGGCGACCCAGCTGCGCAGAACGTTGAGCCTCACAGCTTGACGTTGAGGCGCTGGAGCGTCTCTTGCAGGACGGCGTTGTGGTCGTCTCGACTCTGCCCATCGAGCCAGATACGCCGGGCTTCTTCTTGCTGGCCATCGGCCCACAGGACCTCGCCCAAATGGGCGGCAATCTCGGTATCAGGGCGATAGCCATAGGCTTTTTGCAGCAGCCGAAGGGCTTCCGGACGGTGCCCCATACGGAATTCAACCCAACCCAGACTGTCGGTGATGTAAGGCTCGTCGGGGGCCAAGGTCAAGGCTTTGGCGATCAGATCGCGTGCTTCTTCAAGCCGTTCGTTGCGCTCTGCCAAGCTGTAGCCCAGCGCGTTGTAGGCGTGGTGATGGTCCGGCTTGAGGGTGATCACCCGGCGCAGGAGTTGTTCCATCTCATCTTGGCGCTGCAAGCGCTCTGCCACCAAGGCTTGTTCGTAGAGTAGATCGGCGTCATCGGGAAGTCGCTGATTGCCTTGAGCCAGCACGTCATAGGCTTGTTGCCAGGCTTGGGCATCCCGCAGCAATTGAGCTTCGCTGCCGATGCGCAGCCGAAGTTCACTGGGTGTGGTGTCGGGCAAGGTGTGGATCAGTTGCAAGCCTTCTTGCAAGCGGCCCTGACGCTGCAACAAGGAGGCTCGGCGGATCAACACATTGCTGCTGTCGCCGGTTTCGCCGAGTTTTTGCAGCCAATCTTGGGCGGCGGCGTAGTCTTTGGTTTGCTCGGCAGCTTGGGCTAGCATCAGGTACGCCTGCGCCCGCTCACGGTGGTCGGGCCGCTCATCGTCAAGCACGTTGAGCTCGTCGTCTTCGCTTGAAGGGTTCGGATGCTCGGGGGCTGTTGCCGGGGCTTTCTTCTCATCCAGCGTCAAAAAGCGTTGCAAGGACGGTATCGCGGCTGCCGGCTGGCTCACTTCGATCTGCAAAGCACCGAGCAACAGCCAACCTGCGGCCATGTCCGGGCTGGTTCGGGTCAGGATATCGGCCTGAGTCAGAGCCTCGGTGTAGCGATGCTGGCGGGTCAGGCGGCGGGCGTAGCCGATGCGGATCGACGCATTGCCCTCGGAGGCTTCGCGAAGATGGGTGGTGATCAGGGCCTCGGCGCGCGGGTCAGCCTCCATGAGATCCAACCCAAGCTGCGCCGCAGCGTCTAAATGGGGTTGTGCTTTTTGACCTTGTTGCGCCAACTTGAGGGCTCGATCTGTGTCGCCAGCGATGGCCCAAGCACGGGCCATCGCCATCAGGCTCACGCCTCGGGTGGTGGGGGATTCGCGCCACGGTTTAAGCACATCTTCCAGCAACTGAGCGGTGGCTTTGTTGTCTTGGCTGCGCAGCATCATTTGTGCCAAAGCGCTGATGGCAGCAGGACGCTGCGCTGCGGGCGTGATGTCGAGCATCAAGCGCAACGGCTCGGCCGCTTCTGCTCCTCGGCCCAGGGCCACCAAAACCACCGCTTGGGTGTCGAGTGCATGCACCGAGCGCGGCAAGGTTTGACGCCATAGGCGCGTGGCGCTGAGCGCTTGTTCACCGGCATGGTTGCTGATGGCAATTTCGACCGCTCGCCGAAACAAGACATCGTCGCGGCTGTGCCGCGCTGCTTCTAAAGCCCAGGGGTAAGCCGAGCCGGCGTCACCACGGTGTAATTCGATTTCGCTCGCCAGCAGCTGATAAAACAAATCAGCATCCAGCGCTGAGTAACTATGAGCACCCACCACCACAGGGGCGGGCGTCGGGGTTTGAGCATGGACGGATGGCCCTAGGACCGTCAAACCGCCGGCCAGCAGCAGAGGGGTCCAGGGCCGGACTTGAGGACGCAGTGGCATGGGGGAACTCCTTCAGGGCGGAGATTCTAGGGTGGTGGGTGACGCTGATAATGTCGCATGCCTGAATTGCCTGAAGTCGAAGTGACCCGATTGGGTCTGTTGGATGTGCTCAGTGGGGCCGTGGTGCGTGACCTTGTGCTGGGCAAGGCCTTGCGCTGGCCCTTGGGGTGCGCGCCTTCACGGGTGGTGGGTCTGCGGATCGTGACGGTGCAGCGTCGGGGTAAATACCTTTGGATGCCCATGAGCCAAGCTGCGGGGGCTTCAGCCGGTGGGTTGTTGTGGCATCTGGGGATGTCGGGGTCGCTGCGTTTCGGGCCTGCTTTGGGCGAGTCTGGGCGGCATGACCATGTGCAAATGGTGACGGATCGGGGCGATCTGCGTCTGACCGATCCGCGTCGTTTCGGTGCGGTGGTTTGGTCGGATGCCTTGGATACTGCCCCGGCGGCCACGTTGCTGGCGCGTCTGGGGGTTGAGCCCTTGTCGGCTGATTTCACCGCTGAGGGGTTACTCGCGGGTTTGTCGGGGCGGCGCATCAGCATCAAGCAAGCGTTGCTTGCCGGTCATGTGGTGGTGGGTGTGGGCAATATCTATTGCTCGGAAGCACTCTTTCTGGCGCGGATCGCCCCCCAACGACCGGCCGGGTCTTTGACGTTGAAAGATTGCGAACGGCTGGTCGAAACCGTCCGATGGACGTTGACAACGGCCCTGCAGGCTGGCGGCTCGACGCTGCGTGATTTCCACAGCGCGCATGGCGTCAACGGCAACTATCAAGGGCAGGCGTATGTCTACGGTCGGGCAGGACAACCTTGCCGAGTGTGTGCTGAGCCCATTCAGAGGGAAGTCCAAGGTCAGCGAGCCAGCTATTTCTGTCGCTCTTGCCAGCCGGGCTGATCGGCCGTTGCCGGATGCATTGCCATGAGCCCGTCGGGCTGTGTACCCCCGATTCAGGCGGTGGCTGTCGTTGGCTGGTGTCACGAAGAGCTACGTCCTTGTGAAAGCCTTGCGTTACCATGCCGGGACCCTTCCCCACCGGCTTGGTGATGTCCGAGTTTGCTCCCGAATCCGCCCATACCCCCTTTGTTCGCAGCTTGGATGCTCTTGGCATCTGGCGCCTCAATTTGGAGGTGCGCCTGCGTGATTTGGTGCGGTTTTTGCGCGAGCAAAGTTTGCTCGATGAGACCGCTAAAGACTTGCTTGATTCGCTGCGTCAGCGTCTTGCAGAAGAGAAAATGGTGTTGGCCTTCGTGGCCGAGTTTTCGCGCGGTAAATCTGAGCTGATCAACGCGATTTTCTTCTCCGATGCGGGCCGACGCATCATGCCGGCATCGCCCGGCCGTACCACCATGTGTCCCGTCGAGTTGGGCTGGGATCCGGATGAGCCGGTTGGACTGGCGCTTTTACCCATCGAAACCCGGCTTGAAGGGGCTTCCTTGGCCGAGCTGCGCGCCCAGCCCCGGGTCTGGATGCATACCCCGTTGGATATCAAAGATTCGGCCGCTTTTGCCAAGGCGGTCTCGGCCGTCATGGATACCCGTCCGGCCACGCTGGCTGAGGCGACGGCGCTGGGTTTTTGGAACGAAGACCGCCCACGGGACAATCCGCCGCTCAACAGTGATGGCCGCGTCGAGGTGCCGTTGTGGCGCCATGCGTTGATCAACGTGCCGCATCCCTTGCTCAAACGTGGGTTGGTGGTTTTTGATACCCCGGGGCTGAATGCCATCGGGGCTGAGCCTGAATTGACCGTGGGGTTGCTGCCCAGTGCGCATGGCGTGGTGTTCGTGCTAGGGGCCGATACGGGGGTGACGCGCTCCGATATGGAGATCTGGCAGGACCACCTCACCTCCCAAGCTCTGACCCGCTATGTGGTGTTGAACAAGATCGACGCCTTGTTTGATCCCTTGTCGCCGCCCGAACATACCGAAGCGCAGATCACAGTGCAATGCGCCCAAGTAGCCAAGATGCTGGAGGTGCCGACCTCGCGGGTTTTTCCGGTCTCGGCGCGCCAAGCCTTGAGTGCGCGCATCGATGGCAACCCCCGTTTGTTGACTGAAAGTCGCTTGCCGATCTTTGAAGAGGCACTGGCTCAGCAACTGTTGCCGCAGCGGCGGCAGGTTTTTGAGCAGCTGACCCTTGAGGCTCTTGGGCACGTGGAGCGCCAGACCAGCCATCATCTGGGCGATATGCGTCGCCAGCTGACGGATCAGCTCATGGAGTTGCGCGGTCTACGCGGCAAAAACGTCCACAAGGTGACGGTTTTGTTGGACCGTGTCAGTGCAGAAACTGCCGAATTCGAGCGCTGTATTGCGCAGTTGCAAGCGCTGCGCGGAGTGCATTCACGCATGCTCAAAGAGTTGCAAGTCGGCATTGGTGGCGATGCCCTGCGGCGCTTGGTCGATGCCACCATGCGCACCATCCGTGAGTCGCTTTTCAAACTTGGTGCCCGCAAAGCCTTCAAAGAATTGTTCAGCGATTTGGGGTTGGTGCTTGAAGAAGCCGAGCGTGAAGGGCGCGAGATCCGGGAGTTGCTCGCCTCGGCCTACACCCAGCTCAATACCCAGTTCGGTTTCAGCTTGGTGCCCGCTACGCCGCCCGATCTGACCCGTTATCGGGATGATCTCTCGCTGATTGAGCGCAATTACACCCAGTACCTTGGCGTGACTCAGGGGTTGCGTTTGTCGCAGCCGCGCTTTTTGGAACAATTTCGCCGCATGTTGCTTTCGCGTCTGCGGGTGGTGTTCGAAGGGGCCGGTAATGACATTGAGGTCTGGAATCGCAGCGCCTCGGGCCAGATCGACGTGCAGTTGCGGGATCGTCGTCGGGCGTTCAAGCGTCGGCGCGATGCCCTTGAGCGCATTCGCGGTGCTGCGGGAGAGTTGGAGCAGCGCCTGAGCGAGCTCGAAGCCTACGACCAGCGGGTGACCGACATGGAGCGCCGCTTGGCCTTCTTGTTTGACGAGGCGCGGCGTGTCGCGACCCAGCAGGATTTTTCTTTCCCGCAAGCGTCATCGCCACCGCCATCACAGCCACTCCAGCAACGCCCGGATATCGAGATTCCGACCCTTAGTGCGGCGGTGTACTGAAAAGATTCAAACGATGTTGAAGACGACGTTGGCGGCGCGCGCCCAAGCCTTGGCACCTGTTTTTGCGCCGGATCTGGTGACTTGGCAGCGCCATCAAGGGCGCCATGATTTGCCTTGGCAGCGCGACCGCGATCCGTACCGGGTCTGGTTGTCGGAAATCATGTTGCAGCAAACCCAAGTGGCGACGGTACGGGGCTACTTCGAGCGCTTCTTGCAGCGTTTCCCGGATATCCAACGGTTGGCCGCAGCACCGCTGGACGATGTCTTGGCGCAATGGGCTGGGTTGGGTTATTACCGCCGAGCCCGTTTTCTGCATCAATGCGCCCAGACTGTGGTGATGAAGCATGGCGGTGTTTTTCCGCAGCAAGCCGCGCAATTGGTGAGCTTGCCCGGCATCGGACCCTCCACCGCTGCGGCGATTGCTTCCTTTTGTTTTGGGGAGCGGGTTTCGATTCTGGATGGCAATGTGCGGCGTGTGCTCTCGCGCTTGCTGGCGTGTGATGCCGACCCCGGCACCATGGCCACCCAGCGTGCCCTTGAGGCGGCGGCCGAAACGTTGTTGCCCGAGCACACCCAGCTCATGCCGGCCTACACCCAAGGGCTGATGGATTTGGGGGCCACGCTGTGTACGCCGCGTGACCCGGCGTGCGGGCGCTGCCCGATGGCCGCTTCATGCCATGGGCTGCAATCGGGTGAACCGTTGCGCTACCCGGCCAAAAGCCGGCGACTTGTGCGCCAGC
This sequence comes from Leptothrix toolikensis (SeqCode), assembly GCF_057922285.1. Classification (NCBI taxonomy): domain Bacteria; kingdom Pseudomonadati; phylum Pseudomonadota; class Betaproteobacteria; order Burkholderiales; family Sphaerotilaceae; genus Leptothrix; species Leptothrix toolikensis (SeqCode). Next base: position 2,214 of record NZ_JBYSVC010000066.1, on the reverse strand, counting down.
GGCGCGAAAACTGGTGGCTTTGGGCGCAATCCGGCGATCAAGTTTGGCTGGAGCAGCGTCCTGAGCAAGGTGTCTGGGCGGGGTTGTGGACCTTGCCGTTGTTGGATAGTGCGGCAGCTTGCCAAGAACACATCGACGCACACGTCGGCGTCGAGCCTGTGCAGGTGCTGCCGGTCATCAAGCATGCACTGACCCATTTCGACTGGTTTTTGCATCCCGTGCCGGTGCAGGTGCCGTTGGCCTCGGCTTCGTTCAGAAGCACAGGGCGCTGGGTCGCGAAGGCTGAGCTCGCGGGGCTGGCGCTGCCGGCACCGCTGCAAAAATTGCTCAGTCGCTGATGATGCCGTGGCGGCGCAAGAAGCCGTCCACCAGTTGTAGGCGCGCGCGCGGGTCGGGCAGCACCATCAGTTGATATTTCAAGGGCGTCGGGATAGGCAGTAACTCGCACCAGCGATTCGCCACCCAGCCAGCGTCATGAAAGCGATGTGGGCGTGCGACGGGCGGTGTTTTGCCCTGAGCTTCAAAAGCTTGAAGGGCCCGGGCCAAGGCTTGCACCGCTGCACTTTGCAACTCAAGGGATGGGGCCAAGAGCGGATCGGGCTCGATAAGCCGCGCCTCAATCTGCCACAGCCCTTGGCTGTCGTCGTAGGCCGGGGCATGCACTTCGAAGCGTTGCACGCCTTGGCAGCGCAGATGCAGTACCTCGGTGGCGGGGGCATCGCAAGCCACCAGTTCGGCCAGGCAGCCGATGGGCTCGAAGGAGGGATCGTTCGTGCCCGGAGTGTCCGGCCCTTTTTTCAGGGTCACGACCCCGAAACTACGGCCGCTGCGCAAGCAACTCGACATCAAGGCCAGATAACGCGGCTCTACCACTTTGAGATTGAGCCGACCCTCCGGAAAGAGCACGGCTTGGAGCGGTAACAGCGCCAGCTTCATCCGGCAGCTGCGCGTGTTTCCAACTCGCGGTGTCGGACCAAGGTGGGAATGCGCTCCCGAAAACGTTTGGACAGTTGCTCGGCGCAGTACACCGAACGATGCTGGCCGCCGGTGCAGCCTACAGCCACGGTCAGGTAGCAGCGTTGATCGCGGGTGAAAGAGGGCAACCAGTGCGTCAAGAAGGCTTCAATCTGCTTGAGCATTTCAGCCACTTCGGCCTCCGCTTCGAGGAAGCGAATCACCGCTGGGTCGCGTCCCGTCTGGGCGCGCAGCTCGGGTACGTAGTGCGGGTTGGGCAGCATGCGCAGGTCGAACACCATGTCGGCGTCGCGGGGTACCCCCCGCTTGAAGGCAAAGGATTCGAAGGTGAGCGTGAGGGAGGCCTGGGCGGCCCCGGCGAGTTGGCGGATCCAGGCGCGCAGTTGCACCGGGCGCAAATCGCTGGTGTCGATGACGGTCGAAATCTCGTGCAGCCCTGCCAGCATCTCGCGCTCATGGCGGATGGCTTCGATCAGTCGGGTGTGCGTGGCGTCGTCTTGCAGGCCTTGGGAGGACAGCGGATGACGCCGCCGAGTTTCAGAAAAACGCGGCACCAACGCTTCGGTGCGGGCATCGAGAAAGATCGGCAGCAAGCGCACACCGCTGCGGCGCAGCTCCTCGATCATGGCCAGCAGGATCGGCAGCGATAGGGCACTGCGCACATCGGCGGCGATGGCGATCAGCGGGGTGCCTTTGATGCGTTCCAGATTCAGGAACTCACGCAACAACTCGGGCGGCAAGTTGTCCACGCAGAAGTAACCTGCGTCCTCCAAGGCATTCAAAGCCACGGTTTTCCCTGAACCGGAAATGCCAGCAATCAGCACCACCGGGGCGATGGTGGGTGGGGAAGAAGAGGCAACGGAGGTGTTCATGGACGAAGAAAATTAACGGCACCATCGGCCACCATGGCAGGGCGCTGCATTGTCACCCCAACTCACGTTGACCGTGGGGTGCAAGGGTCGCCAACATGTCGCGCGCATGGGCCAAACCCACTTCTGAGCGGGGATGCCCCCCCAACATGCGGGATAGCTCTTCCACCTGCATGCCCAGATGGGCGGTGGCGATGTGGCTGCGTGCCGTGCCGTTTTGGCTGGTTTTGCTGACGATGAGATGCTGGTGCGCACAGGCCGCCACCTGCGCTAGGTGGGTGATGGCGAGGACTTGATGAGCTTGACCCAAGCGCTGCATCAGCCGCCCCACCGTTTCGGCCACCGTGCCGCCGATCCCCGCATCGACCTC
>NZ_JBYSVC010000065.1:0-13535 GCF_057922285.1 Leptothrix toolikensis (SeqCode) | reverse complement strand
CCGTCATGCACGCCGCCTTACGCAGCGCCGCCCCAAACACCCCACGCAGCAGCGACCCGGCGTAATCCGGCAAGCGCAACTCGTCATGCATCACGGCCGTGATGCGGTAGCGGGTGAGGGGGAGGATTGCTGGTGGATTCATCAAGGAGCCAGCCATTTCTTGACCAGCACGGTGTCGCCGGGCTGGATGTGGCTGACGTCGAGGTGCGTCACCCAGTGGTCTACGCGCAAGCCTTGAGCGCGTGCCCAGGCCACAGCACCGGGATGGCGGGAAATAAAGTAGGTCTGGCTCATGCGTGCGGATTGTGCTCAGGCCCGAGCGAGATCAGCACGGATGGCAACGTTGCTGAGTGGCAAACACCATGGCCATGCACCCATGCACCCACCCCGGTGCAGCCGTCACCCCACCTACATGCAGCCGTGCATGGACCCCGATGCACCCGTACACCGGCTGTGGTGGACCCATGCATTCACCCCGATGCCGCCATGCATCGGTCACGGTGCGCCCGTGAACGTACCCCGGTATATCCATGCACCCACCCACGTGCATCCATACATCCAGCCCAGTGCAGCCGTGCATCCCCCATCAACCCAACTTTGGGGGGAGATCAATCAGGCGACGGCCGGGCCAAGAATGGGGTGCCTTTTCAAACGGGAGTTCTTCATGCAACCGAAGCTGATTTGTCACTTTGCGCGGCTGAGCGAGTCGGACTTTCAGACCAAGGCGGGGTTGATCGTGGCGTCGCTGAAGGCCAATCCGAATTTCCCCGAGCCGTGGCCGGTGCCGGCCCCAAGTTTGGTGCGGATCGAGGCGGCGTTGGCGGTCTATCGCGAGGCGTATCGCGCTAGCCTGATGCATGACATGGTCAAAATCGCCGAGCGCAACCGGGCTCGCGATGCCTTGACGGCCTTGTTGCAAAGGCTGGTGCAGTACCTGGAATTTGTGGCGGCCAACAACGAGCCCAAGCTGCAATCGACCGGGTTTGATTTACGGCGCGAGCGGGGTCAGGCTGACTTCACCGAGCCCTTGGGGCCCCCGGAGGGCTTGAAGCTCAAGCACGGTGCCTTTGGCGGTCAGGTGGATATCCACGTCAACCGCGTGATCGGTGCCGGCAGCTACGAAGCCGAGATCGCGCAAGGCGACCCCACCGTGGCCGCCCACTGGCACCACGCCTTGACCACCACCAGTGGCATGCACATGCTGCTGCGTGGCCTGCCCGCTGCCCAAACCTTTTGGGTGCGCGTGCGCGCCATCAACGCCGGCGGCCCTGGGCTCTGGTCTGAGCCGGCCAGCATCATGGTGTTGTGATGAGTGGCCTCCTGAGCACCCGGCGCATGCGCGTGCGGGTGGCGGCCAGCGTGGTCTGATGCACCAAGTCGAGCTTTTGCCAGCGCGCTTGGATGCGGGCGGGGCTGGGCTGCCACTGAGGAGCCCGACTGGCAAAGAGGATGCGGTTGGTGTCGCGCTCAGAAGGCACCGAGAGGCTGCGGCTGTCAAAGGTGGCGTCGATGCGGCTTTCAAGCACCGCGCTGTCGTCGGCTTGCATGTTCACCACCAACAGGCCCTCCGGGGCGAGGGCCGCGTGGCAGTGGGCGTAGAAGTTGGCCGAACACAGGGCATCAGGCTGGCCTTCGCGGGTAAAGCCATCGACCAAGATCAGATCCCAGCCGTGGGTTTCGTCTTCGTCGCTCACAAAAGCCGCACCGTCGCCACACAGCACCCGCAGACGCTCGTCGTCCGTCGGGATCAGAAAGTCGTCGCGCAACGCAATGACTTGCGGATTGATCTCGACCACCGTGATGTGTGTTTGCGGCAGGTGGCGATAGCTGTACTTCACCATCGAGCCACCGCCGAGGCCGATCATCAAGATGCGTGTTGGTGGCATATCGGCCAAGAGCAAGAAGCCCATCATCACCCGCGTGTAATCCAGATCCAGCGCATCGGGGGCATCAAGACGCATGGCGCTTTGGATGGCCATGATGTCGAAATGCAGCGAGACCACCTCGTCGGAGGCGTAGACAAAAGGCGTGTCGAGGGGGATCTCCAGCACCGGCTCGGTCACGGTGTCGGTGTCTTCCTCAAAGGGGTAGAAACCCTCGAAGCCATCAAAGGGTGTTTCAAGCATGGCCAAGTTTGCCACGCAGGTCGCTGAGCAAGGGCAGCGCGGCCATGCCGGTGAGCAGCAGAGCAAAGGGCAGGGTGGCGCTGAAACCCAAGGTCTTGAAGGCCATGGCACCGATCAGGCAGCCGCTGAAAAACAGCCCCAAGAGGGTCAGATGGATGCGGATCTTGTCGCGATTGGCCACCACGCGGTGCGCTTCATCGGCTTCAGCCAGCCGGTTCCAGTAAAGCAATCGGCCGAGTTCAATGCCGAGATCGGTGATCACCCCGGTCATGTGGGTGGTGCGGATCTCAGCCTTCGAGATTTTGGTCACCATGGCGTTTTGCAGGCCCATGATGAAACACAGCAGCGCCACGGTTGAAGGCACGAACAGATCGACGTAGAGGTGCAAGTTGGCCCCCATCAGGCCAAAGAGCAGCAGCAAGGCGGCCTCCATCATCAAGGGCAGAGCAAATTCGCCGCGCAGATGTCGGCGTCGGCCCCAGTTGACCAGCACCGCTGAAGTCATCGCACCCAGCACAAAGGCCAGCACGCAAGCCACCCCCGCGATGCCAAAGACCAACTCACCGATGACAAAGTTATCTGCAATCGACGAGACCATGCCCGTCATGTGCGAGGTGTAGCGCTGCACCGCCAAAAAACCCCCGGCGTTGATGGCACCGGCCACGAAGGCCAGCACGCCACCAAGCTGCCGGTTGGCACGCTGGGTGCGCTCCGGGGCGGTGAGGCGGTGAAGAAGTTGGGCGGCCATGAGAGCGGCGCATTGTAGGTAAACACCCTCTGAGTGCAAACCCGTGTTTCAGGGTGAAGGCTTGAACCCTGATAAATGTCACGTTCAGGGTCGTGCGGATGAGGATTCAGGCAAGATGCGCAGTTTTGGTCTTCTTGACGGCATGAAGCTCAAACCTCGCCTTTTGCTGCTGACCGCGTTGATCGTCGTGGGGTCTGCGGGTGCGGCTTTCATGGTGGCGCGTGCGCTGGCGGAGGACATGATCGAGGAGTGGGCTCAGCGTTATGCCCTCAGGCAAGTGCTCTATCAAAAGAGCCACATGCTCCAGCCGATCCTGCGCGAAATGGAGCTGGCCAAGAGTCTGGCGCATGCCGCACCGATCGTGGCTTGGGCGCGTCAGCCCGATGATCCTAGACTGCACCGGGAAGGCCTGCGTGAGCTGGAAGCCTATCGGCAGAAGTTCCACGAGCACAGCTACTTTCTGGCCTTGGCGGGCAACCGGCACTACTACATGAACAACGCCGACAACGCCTTTGCCGGCCATGAGTGGCGCTACACCTTGGATCCTGATCATGCCAACAGCCGCTGGTTTTATGAGTTGCTGCGGCAAAAGCGCGACATCCAAGTCAATGTCGAGCAAGACATGTCGCAAGAAAGCACCAACGTCTGGATCAACGTCTTGGTGCGCGAGGGTGATCAGGTGCTGGGCGTGACGGGCACGGGGCTCAATTTGCAAAACTTTCTGCACGATGTGGTGCAAAGCGATGAGCCAGGGGTGACCAGCCTCTACATCGACGATCAAGGGGCCATCCAGCTCCATACCAACCGTGCGCTGATCGATTACGCCTCCATCACCAAAGCGGCGACTGAACACAAAACCTTCTTCGCCTTGCTGGACCAGGCCGCTGATCAGTCGGCGGTGAAACATGCTTTGGAGACGCTGCGCGTCGGTGAGCGAACCTTCATCACCCACCGAGTTCAGCTCGGCGAGCGTACTCACTTGCTCGGCATGGTGGCCTTGCCAGAAATTGGCTGGTATCAGATCACGTTGATGGATCTTTCGGTGATGTTGCCGCTCAGTCGTTTTGGGGCCATGGGCTTGGTTTATTTGGTGACACTTTTGGTGGCCATGAGTTTGTTGGCTTGGTCGTTAAGTCGGTTGGTGTTGCGTCCCTTGGCACGGCTCAATGACGCCATGGCGCAGGTTTTGGCCGGTCAACCTGTGCCGCCAGAGCTGGTCCGAGAGGGCTCGGGCGAGATGCGCGATGTGATGCGCCACTTCAGCCACATGGCTGGCGTGATGCTGGCATCCCGGCACGAGTTGGAGGAAAAGGTGCGTGAACGCACTGCCGCCCTTGAGCACTTGGTGCAAGTCGATCCCATGACAGGCATCTTGAATCGGCGCGGCATGAGTGAACATATGGCCGCAGCCATCAGTCGTTCCCTGCTCGGCCAAGGCCAGAGTTTGGGCATCCTGTGGCTGGATGTAGATGACTTCAAACGCATCAACGATCAGCACAGTCATGCGGTGGGTGATGAAGCCCTGAAGATCATCGCGGCCCTGATCAGAGCCCATCTGCGGCCGCACGATGAGGTCGCTCGCTGGGGTGGCGATGAGTTCGTCGCCATCCTGTCATGGGTGGATGCCGAGCAGCTTGAGCAAGTGGCAGAGCGCATCCGCAGCGCCGTGGCGGCCCATGAAAGCTTGTTGGATGCTGAGGGTCAGCCGGTGCATTTGCATCTCAGTGTGGGCGGCCATATCTTGCAGCCCGGCGAAACCATGGCGACCTTCCTGCACCGCGCCGACCAAGCCCTGTATCGCGCCAAGGCGGCCGGGCGCAACGGCTATTGCCGTTCCTGAGGTCAAGCGCCCAGCAAGGCCCGCTCAGCTGGGCCGACCCAGCGCCACTGACCCATGGGCAGATCGGCGGGCAGGGCCAAGTTACCCATTTGGCTGCGATGCAAGCTCTCCACATGGTTGCCGACCGCTGCAACCATGCGGCGCACTTGGTGATATTTGCCTTCGCCCAAGGTCAGCGACAGGGAGCATTCGCCCGTGGCTTGGCAAGCGATGGCCGCCACCGGCTTGGGGTCGTCCAGCAAGACCACCCCGGCCAGCAGCTTGGCGATTTGCTCCGGTGTGACGGGGCGGGCGCATTGGGCTTGGTAGACCTTGGGCACATGGCGCTTGGGGTGCGTGAGGCGATGGATCAGCGCACCGTCTTCGGTCAGCAGCAGCATGCCGGTGGTGTCTTGATCCAGCCGACCGATGGGCTGCACGCCCCGGTTGCGCAGCGGCGGCGGCAACAAGGTCAGCACGCTGGGGTGGTGCTTGGGTTTTTGCGAGCACTCGTAATCGACCGGCTTGTTGAGCATCACCACGGCCTTGTCAAAAAACGGCCACGCGATGTCGTCCACCGTCAACACCAGCCCTTCGGTGTCGAACTCGGTGCTCGGGTCTTCGATCACCCGCCCCCCCACAGCCACATGGCCTTGTTCGATCAGACCCGCACAAATCCGGCGCGTGCCGAAGCCTTGAGAAAACATCACATCCGATAAACGCATCACAGCTCATCCAGCCTTGTTTTGAAAAGTTAGGCGGGATTCTGAGGCAAGTGCCGACCAACGCGATATGACCGCTGATCAGCGCTTGATCAGCACCATCTGGCTGCCTTCGCGTTGCATGGCAAAGCGGCTGAGGAAGCTGTTGCCGAGCAAGACGACGGGCATGTCTTGTTCGAGCACGATGGCGTCGATTTGGTGCAGTTCGATGTCGCGCACCCGCAGGCTATTCAGGCTGATGGGCCATGCGGGGGCCGTGCCGTTGGCGGTTTGGGTGACAAGCGGTGTGCCTTTGCGGTAGTCGAGGCCCAAGCGCTCGGCCACCTTGGCTGACATCGTGACCAAGGTGGCCCCGGTATCGATCAGAAAGTTGACCGACTGATTGTTGATGCTGCCGGGGACTTGAAAGTGTCCGCCCGAGCTGGCCATCAGCACGATGCGCCCACCGCTGCTTGATTCTCGGCCGCCGTCACCGCTGCCGCCCAAGGCCGTGGGGCTGCCGAGGTTGAGCCACAGGCTGCGACCGTTCAAGCTGACTTGAGCGCGGTCGTCGCTCAAGGCCAGCAGCCGCAAGCCTTGGCTTTCTTGACCCACGCCCAGCATGCGCGTTTGACCATCCACCACCAACAACGCCCGCTCGCCCATCCGCCCGCTGTAGCTCAGGCTTTGGCTGAAGGCGGGCAGGGCATGGAGGAGGGTGCAGAGCAGGGCGATGAGGCTGCGCATGGTTGTCATCTCAGTCCTGCCAGTTTTCGATCATCAAACTGCATCCCGAGGGACATCCATCGTGGGCGAGGACTCTGGGATGTCATCGGGAAAGTCGGTACTCAGGCCACCGGCAATGGCCGCCAGAAAGTGCTCGGTACTGGGGGCAGCGTGAGGGGAGCCATAGCGTCGAGCAAGAAACTCGATGAAATCCAGGGCCTCACGTGCGGCAGCCTCAGGGAGTGTGAGGCTGCGTTGATAGATGGTCTGGGCATAGTTCATGGTATGGCTCCCAAGCAATAAGGTGAGATCAATCCCGAAAGTTGTTGAAGCTCAGCGGGGCTTCGGTGATTTCTTTTTTGAGCAGGGCCATCACGGCTTGGAGGTCGTCGCGTTTGGTGCCGGTGACGCGCACGGTGTCGCCTTGGATGCTGGCTTGGACCTTGATCTTGCTTTCTTTGATGGTCTTTTGGATTTTTTTGCCCAAGTCGCCTTCAATGCCCGCTTTGACAATGATCTTTTGCTTGAGCTTGTCGTGGCTCATCTTTTCGGGCTTGGCGCTGCTGTCGAGAAAGCGGCTGTCCACGCCGCGCTTGCTCATTTTGTTCAGCAGCACATCGGTGACTTGGCCGAGCTGGAAGTCGCTGTCGGCAAACAAGGTCAGCTCTTTTTCTTTTTGTTCAATGCGAGCGTCCGAGCCCTTGAAATCGAAGCGCGTGCCGATCTCTTTGTTGCTCTGTTCAATGGCGTTTTTGACCTCGACGAGGTTGGGTTCGAGCACGGTATCGAAGCTGGGCATGGGGTCTCTTTTCTGGGTTGAAGCGATGTAAAAGCCGCTGAGCAAGCGGGTATGAAGGAAAATTCTGCCATGCGTATTGAAACCGGCGTCAATCTTCAGCCCCACAACACCCTCGGCCTGCCCGCCATGGCCGAGACCTTGATCCATATCGAGACCGAACGAGGCGTGCGCAGCGTGGTCAATCACCCGGTGTACGGCAGGGCCCCGAAGTTTATTTTGGGCGGCGGCAGCAACGTGGTGTTGGCGCGCGATCTCTCGGCCTGTGTGCTGAAAATCGAGATTGCGGGCCGGCGCTTGCTCGAAGAGCGCGAGGATGCTTGGATCATCGAAGCTGGTGCTGGCGAGCCTTGGCATGACTTGGTGATGTGGACTTTGGAGCAAGGTTGGCCGGGCCTGGAAAACCTCGCCCTGATCCCCGGCACGGTGGGCGCTGCGCCGGTACAAAACATCGGCGCCTACGGCTTAGAGCTGGCGGATCGGCTGGAGTCGGTGATTGCGGTCGATCTGATCACCGGCCGCACGGTGGAGTTGGATGCGCGCCACTGCCGCTTTGGCTACCGCGACAGCGTCTTCAAGCAAGCGCTGGCGGGCAAGAGCGTGATCACGCGGGTGCGGCTGCGACTGCCCAAGCCTTGGCAGCCGGTGCTGGGTTATTTGGACTTGCAGCGCAAGCTCGAAGAACACCCCGGGGTGGAGCCCAGCCCGGATCAAATTGCCGCGTGGGTGTGCGAGATCCGCCGCGCCAAGCTGCCCGATCCGGCTCTGATCGGCAACGTCGGCAGCTTCTTCAAAAACCCAGTGGTCACGGCCGAGCAGTGCCGCGACATCATCAATCGCGATCCGCATCTGGTGCATTACCCGATGGACGACGGTCACTTCAAGCTGGCGGCGGGCTGGTTGATCGACGCCTGCGGCTGGAAGGGCAAAGCCATCGGCCACGCAGCGGTCCATGACCGTCAAGCCTTGGTGCTGGTGAACCGGGGCGGGGCGCGTGGGGCTGAGATCATCACGCTGGCCAACGCCATCCAGGTGAGCGTCTATGGCCGCTTTGGCATCCGTTTGGAGCCCGAGCCGATCATCGTGGCGTGAGGCCTGACGGTGGACGCGGTGAGGGCTCGGGAAAGACCCGCTCGATCTCGACCTCACGCACGCCGTTCAACACGCCCAGACGCAGCGCTGCGGTGTAGGACAAGTCGATGATCCTGCCGTCCACAAACGGCCCCCGGTCATTGACGCGCACCACGACTGAGCGTTGATTGGCGGGATTGCGCACCCGCACATAGCTGGGCAGTGGCAAGGTGGGGTGCGCTGCGCTCATGGCGAACATGTCGTAGCGCTCACCGCTGGCGGTAGGTTGGCCGTGATAAGCGCGCCCATACCAAGAGGCCAAGCCTTGTTCTCGCAAGGGCGCGTCCGCCGCCAAAGGGATGTAGAGCCGGCCGTTGAGCCCGTAAGCCTTGTTCGGCCCCCCAGCCCGGATGGGTTCCAGCTGGGGTTGGGCGTCCGGGGTTTGCAGCAGCCGCTCAAGTTGCTGCGCTGAGAGCCCCAGCGGCGGCCCATCCAGCACCGCCGGCCGACTGGCGCAACCGGCCAGTGTGACCAGCATCAACGCCAACAGAAAACGGCCTAGTCGCCTCACATCGCGCTTACATCTTGTTTACATCTTGCTTGTGCGCTGCACGCAGTACACCTGCGCGGTGCGCGGCGTAAAGGGGCTGATGAAGGGGATCGGGACGAAGACTGAAGTCAGTGAGCTGAGCAAGATGTCCGTGAAAGCCAGTGAGGACTCGACGCGCGCGACCTGACTGGCTTGACCACAAACCGCTGCTGCATCAATTTCTTCGGTCTGGCCGATGCCGCTCAGAAAGAAAAACTGCATCTTGTCGGCATGGGGGCGTGGCACGGCGCTGTCCTCAGAGGTGCGGAATGACTGCGTGGCACAACCACCGCTCAACGACACCATGACCACCAGCGCAAGCAAGGCAAGGAGTTTCTTCATGACTTTGATCCTCCGTGGACACAGTAAACCTGCGCGGTTCTGGGGGTGTAGATCCCCAGCGTCACGGCGCTCAGGAGGATGTCGGAAAAGGTTTGTACCGATTCGACATGGGCAATGTTCTTGGACCCATGACAGACCTCGACCGCATCGACCTCACGGTGTTGGCCGATTCCGGAGAAGAAGAAAGCTTGGCTGGTACTTAGATCGGGCTCAGCCGCACCGCCTGAACGCAAGGTGTAACTTTGAGTGGCACAAGCGCCGAGGCCGCTCAAGGCAATGAGGGCCGTGATCAAAAAGAGTCTCTGGGTCATCACGAAGTTTTCCAAGCTCAGAATTTTTGGGCAATCGAGATCGCCACCCCGGCCGAGCGGGGCACGGAGCCGCTGCTGGTGTTGTTGGTCGCGCTGCTGACTTGGGCGTCGAGGTTGAAGACGCCCCAGCTCATGCCTAAGCCGTAGCTGGTGAGCTTGGTGCCGACCAAGTCTTGGCGATAGCCCACGCGCAGGCTGGGCACGATGTGGCTCAGGATCGCACCGACATAGGGCACGTTGTAACGTTCGGCGTTGTAGCTGGCCCCCAAGGTGACGATCTGATGGGGCTCGCCCACAAAGTCGGTGGTCTCATTCAAGGCCATGCTGCCTTGGAGCAGCCAGCGCTGGTTGCTGCTACGCACGGCCCCTTCCACCACCACGTGAGGCTTGAGGGATACCGAGTCATCCAGCTTGACTTTGCCCAAGCCCGCCAAGGTTTGGGCGGCGAGACGGTTGGCGGCACTGGGGTCGCTGCGTAGATCGGGGTAGCGCAGCGAAGGGCTGTTGAGGTTATAGAGCGTGGCCCCCAACTGGTAGTTGTCGTGGTGCCAAGCCAAACCGGCATCCAGGCCGATGGCACTGGCCTGACTGCGCAGCGCCGGGTCGTTGCCATTGCCGTTGATCGTGGTGGCATTGCCATCGGCGTCCACCACGGCTGCAAGCTGGCGGTAGAGCTGGGCGTTGTAGCTGCTCAAGCGCAGGCCCACATCGAGCTGCGAAGCCAGCGCGGCGGGGATCAGGTCTTTGTAGCCTGCTGGGGTGATCTGCGAAATGCGGGTCGCATAACCCAAGCTGATTTGTTGCACCACGGCGGCCTTGATGTCAAAACCGGAGGCGGTGGTGACGGCGTAACTGGTGATGGCCGTCGGCGGCGTGGCCGAGTTGAACTTGGTGATCAGGGTCTGGGCGGTGGCTTGATCCGCCGGGCTCAGCATCCCTTGAATGGCCTGGATGGCGCTGCTTTGGGTCGCTGGGGTGGTGGCGTTTTGCAGGTTGGTCAACTGCGTGGCCAATTGGGCGGTGGGCACGGTGAGGCGCAAGTTGTTGATGGCCGGGTCCGAGCTGGCGAACTTGACCAGCACGGCTGCGTCTGAGGTGCGCAAAGCCCCACCGCCTTGCATCTGCGCGCTCATGTTGAAGGTCCAGACCCCGGGCATCCACGTTTTGCTGCGGATAACGATGGGCGAGAGCACCGAACCATAGCCTTGCACGTTGATGTGCGCGCCGCGCTCCAGCAAGGGCAGAAAGCGCTGGTTGATCTCATTGACCGCAGCTTGGGCGTCACTGGCCGTGTTGCTGCTGCGGGCCGTATCGACCTTGAGCTTCATGGCATCGACTTCTTGCTGAAAGTTGTCGAGCGCACCCATTTCAGCGCGCAAGCCCAAGTCCATCAAACCGAAGCGCACGGTGCTGTTGGTGTCGATCAGGCGCTCGGCGTTGGCCGGGTTGAACACGGCCGAGCCGAGGTTGGAACGGTTGAAGCCGGGGCCGACCGTCATGCTGTAGCCCGGGCTCGCGAGGGACTGATTGGCGCTGGCCGCTTGTGCAAGCAGCAAGAGGACGGGCACCAAGGGTACAAAGGGCCCGGGGATGAAGCGCCGCAAGGCAGTAAGGCTGTTCATGTCGATGACTCCAACGGTATGCCTTGCAGTGTAGAGGAGCTCAATCAGCTTGCTTCGAACTGATCCCACGCTTGAAGGGCCTCAGCGGCATACATCAGCGAAGGGCCACCCCCCATGTAAACGGCCACGCCCAAGGTTTCATCGAGCTCGGCGCGGGTGGCCTCAAGGCGTTTGAGGGCCTTGATGTGAAAACCGATGCAACCGGCGCAGCGTTGGCTCACACCGATGGCCAGGGCCATCAATTCTTTGTGTTTCTCCGACAACACTCCTGCGGCCATCGCCCCTTGTGCCATGGCGGAGAAGCCTTGCATCGTGGGCTTTTGCGACTGCCGCAGGCTGCTCAGCTGGCGGTTGATCTGTTGGGTCAGTTCGGGATAGTTCGTGGCGGACATGGAAAGGGCATCAAAAGTCAGTACACCCTACAGGGTATGTGAAAAACTAAGTAATTACCCTGATTTGCATCAAGGCGCGCGGGTTAGGGCTCAAGGGTCACGATCACTGGGGCGTGGTCGCTGGGGCGCTCATTGCGACGCGGTGCTTTGTCGATCACGCAACTGCTGACACCCGCGCGCAGGGCGGTGCTGACCAAGATGTGGTCGATGCGCAGGCCTTGGTTTTTGCGAAATGCCAAGTTGCGGTAATCCCACCAGCTCCAGCTGCGCGGCGCTTGCTCAAAGAGCCGGAACGCATCCACCAGCCCCAGACCCAGCAGGTCTTGGAACGCTTGGCGTTCTTGAGGCGTGCAATGGATCTGCCCGGCCCAAGCCACAGGATCGAAGACATCGCGGTCTTCAGGGGCGATGTTGAAGTCGCCCATCAGCACCAAACGTGGGTGCGCGGCCAGCTCGGTGTGCAGCCAAGCGATCAAGGCGGCAAGCCAGCGCTTTTTATAGACAAACTTGTCGCTGTCCGGCGCTTGGCCGTTGGGGATGTACACCCCGATCACCCGTAGGGGGCCGCTTGGGTTTTGCAGCGTGCCGGCGATGACGCGGGCTTGATCGTCCTCCAGCCCGGGGATGTTTTTCACCACGTCCAAGATCGGTTGACGGGTGATGAGGGCCACGCCGTTGTAGGTTTTCTGACCGAACCACGCGGCGTGCCAGCCCTCAGCGGCCAGCGCCTCAAGCGGGAAACGGTCATCGGTGAGCTTGGTTTCTTGCAGCACCACCGCATCGGGTTGGGCTTGGGCGAGCCAATCAAGCAGTTGCGGTAGACGCACTCCCAAGGAGTTGACGTTCCAAGTGGCGAGCTTCATGGCGAGATGTCCTCAGAATTTCTTGCGTCATACTGACGCTTCAGTGGTACGAGACCGAGATCCGATATGAAAACCTTGATTTTGGGCCTGGTGCTTTTTTTGGGCCCCCACGCTGTGCGTATCGTGGCCGAAGACTGGCGCAGCAAACAGCTCGCTCGTTGGGGTGAGAACCCTTGGAAAGGGGTCTTTTCCCTCCTGACCTTGGCGGGGTTGGTGCTGATCAGCTTGGGTTACAGCTCAGTCCGGGGCGAAACGGGTGATCTGTGGAATCCCCCGGTTTGGACGCGGCATCTGGCCGCCTTGCTCACCTTGCCCGCCTTTGTGCTCTTGGCCGCCGCCTACGTACCGGGTTCGCGCTTGAAAGCCCAAATCGGCCACCCGATGTTGCTGGGCACCTTGCTGTGGGCCTTGGCGCACTTGCTGGCCAATGCCCGTTGGGCGGATCTGCTGCTCTTTGGCAGCTTTGCGTTGTGGTCGGCGCTGGCGTTTTACGCGGCACGCCGCCGCGACCAACGTGATCGCGTGCTGCGCGAAGGCCGATCAGGGCGCGACGCCATTTCAGCCCTCAGTGGCTTGATCGCTTGGGTGGGGTTTGCCTTCTGGCTGCACCCCCTCTTGATCGGGGTGCGGCCTTTCGGTTGATGCTGATTTTTAGATGTGCAGCATCGCCGCGATGCCGATGACCACGCCGATGCCGGCGGTGCCGAACATGCCCCACTCCAGCCACTTGCGCCGTGTCAGCAAGGCGATAGCGGCCAAGGCAATGGCGATCTGAAGCACGGTGGTGGCCTGCGCCCAACGGTGATGCAGGTGCAACTGGTCGTCGGACTTTTTATCCCAGTCGGTGGACTCGGCTTCAAGCTTCTCGGCGGCCACTTTGATGTCGGCCTTTTCCTTCTTGTAGCGATCCACCTCGGTGTGGTAGGGCTCTTTCTTGTCCTCGGCCACCAACACCATGGCCAATTCGGCCATGTTTTGCTTGCTGCTCTTGGACTGATAGAAGTTCCATTGGTTGGAGGCTTCCGTCTTCTTGATGGCCGCGTTGTTCTTGAACAAGCTGGCGTTGGCTTGGGTCGCCCCACCCATGTAGGAAAACAGCGAGCCCACCGTGGCCAAGATGGCGGTCATGACAGCGACTTGGCTGGCAAAACTGTCATCGCTGCCGCCGTGACCACCGCCGTGGGCGGCGTGCTCGACAGCGTGATCGTGGGGGCCGTGAACGTGAAAACCGTGACCGGACATGGATGAATCTCTCTGCTTAGTTTGTGGGCGTGGAAGAACGGGTGTAAGTGACAAAAGCGATATCGGTGTCTGGCAGTGCGGCCGAATGGATCAAGCGCCGATCACTGACGTTGAAAGCGCGCCGATTCCAGCTTGGGAAAAACGCATCGCCATCTTCGTCGCGGTCCACTTCGGTCAGGATCAACTC